>CACXGM010000243.1 GCA_902767075.1 uncultured Lachnospiraceae bacterium | reverse complement strand
AGAACAGATATTAAAGGAGATCAATGCCCGTGTGGGATTTTTGATAAATGTGGGGCTTGATTATCTGTCTCTTTCCCGCGCAACAGCAAGCCTTTCCGGCGGCGAAGCGCAGAGGATCAGGCTGGCAACACAGATCGGGTCCGGCCTCGTGGGAGTATGCTACATCCTGGATGAGCCCTCCATAGGACTTCACCAGAGAGACAACGATAAGCTGCTGGGAACCCTGAAGGACTTAAGAGATCTGGGCAATACTCTGATCGTGGTGGAGCATGATGAGGACACCATGCTGGCTGCAGATTATATTGTGGACATCGGCCCCGGGGCCGGAGCGCACGGCGGAGAAGTGGTGGCTGTGGGAACTGCGGAAGATATCATGAAGGTTCCGGAATCCGTAACAGGTCAGTATCTGTCCGGAAAGAAAAAGATTCCCGTTCCCACCTCCAGAAGGACTCCTTCTGCGTGGCTTACTGTTAAGGGAGCACAGGAAAACAATCTGAAAAATATTGATGTTAAGATCCCCCTCGGGGTGTTCTGCTGCGTCACCGGAGTGTCCGGAAGCGGAAAGAGCTCCCTTGTAAACGAGATATTATACAAGGAACTGGCGAGAAAGCTTAACCGCGCCCACACCATACCCGGAAAGCACAAGACAATAGTCGGCCTGGATAAGCTTGATAAGGTGATCTGCATAGATCAAAGCCCCATAGGCAGGACTCCCAGGTCAAACCCCGCAACATACACCGGCGCCTTTGACCTGATAAGAGATCTCTTCGCAACTACAGTAGATGCAAAGTCAAGAGGATACACCAAGGGAAGATTCTCCTTTAACGTCAAGGGCGGAAGATGTGAAGCCTGCGGCGGAGACGGTATCGTCAAGATAGAGATGCACTTTTTGCCCGATGTATACGTTCCCTGCGATGTCTGCGGCGGAAAGCGATACAACAGAGAGACTCTGGAAGTAAAATACAAGGGAAAGAGCATTTTTGATGTGCTTGATATGAGAGTTGAAGAGGCACTGGGATTTTTTGAAAACGTGCCCTCCATCAGAAATAAGATCCAGACCCTCTATGATGTGGGCCTTGGATATATCAAGCTGGGACAGCCCTCCACGGAGCTGTCGGGTGGTGAAGCACAGCGTATCAAACTTGCCACCGAACTTTCAAGAAGGAGCACCGGAAAGACCATCTATATACTGGATGAGCCCACAACGGGACTTCATTTTGCCGATGTACACAAGCTGGTGGATATCCTTCACAGGCTTGCCGACGGAGGAAATTCCGTGGTGGTCATAGAGCACAATCTGGACGTGATAAAATGTGCCGACTACCTCATAGACATGGGACCTGAGGGCGGAGAGCGGGGAGGAACCGTGATCGCCGAGGGTACTCCCGAAGAGATAGCAAAGAACAAAAAGTCCTTTACAGGACAGTATGTTAAAAAGATGTTGGAAAAGAAGTAACCGATGGTTACAGATGAGGAAGTGACAGATGACATTGCAGCTTCTTGTATCCTGCGTGGGGCAGGATGTGCACGCGCTGTGCGGACAAATGAATATCGGAAGTGATGCGATCATAGTCAATCAAAGATCGGAATACGCCGAGGAAGTGTTTAATCACAACGGACATATAGTCAAGGCGCTTTCCATGAATGAAAAAGGTGTGGGACTCTCCAGGACCACAGCTCTCCAGAGAGCTTCCGCGGATATTGTGCTGTTCTCCGATGAGGACATTGTTTACACGGATGATTATGAACAGCTGGTGCTTAGTGAATTCGAGAAGAATCCCAACATCGACATGATCCTCTTTAACGTAAAGGTGGTGGAGGAGAGGCGTACCTATTGGACGGATGCGCCCCACAGAGTTCACCTCTGGAACTGCGGAAGATATCCCGCATACAGTATCGCCGTCAGGACAAAGCGTCTTCATGAGTTAAACATTACCTATCATCTGTGGTTCGGTGGCGGCGGCATATATTCAAACGGGGAGGACAGTCTCTTCATCAGTGAGGCCATCAAAAAGGGAATGAAGCTCCTGGCTGTGCCGGCGGTCATCGGTGAGGAAAAGCCCAGAGAAAACGGCCGGACTTCCACCTGGTTTAACGGTTATGATGAGAAGTTTTTCTATGACAGAGGGGTGCTCTATCATTATCTGTACGGAGCCCTTGCACCGGTTATGACACTCAGGTTTCTGTTAAAGAACAGATCCTATATGTGTAAAGAGATTCCTTACAAGGAAGCAAAAATGCTTATGAGGTACGGTGCCAAAACCAGAAAGCCCTGGGAGGAGATCACGGACGGGGACAGATAAGCACAGACTTTTTAGAGGTGGTTTAAATTATGTGGGAAACACAGTATTCAAGGGAACCGATAAATTACAGATTGTTTTTCCTGAACTTTTTCAAGAGATTTTGGGCGCTTCTGCTGGCTGTTATCATCGGTGCAGCGCTGGTAGGCGGAATATACTGCTTTGTATATTTTGTTCTTGGTGACGGATATCAGTACCGGGCTACAACGATGTATTACGTGACCTATGCCGAGGACGCGGAGGGAAAAGAATTTGATTATTATAATTATTTTACCTGGCAGGAGCTTATAAAGACCGACGAGATGGTAGCGGCTATCCAAAATGAGCTTGCGGACGGAAGTTCGGCCGAAGAGATACGTAAGACCATGACGGCCACCATCGATTCGGATTACAGATATCTTTATACCAGATCCGTGGATGGGGATCAGGCCCGGGCCATCGCAAAGGAAGAGGCTGTCAGGAAGGTGATAATGTCCCTTCCGGACAGTAAGCGTGAGATTGAGGGAATACAGATCATAGATAAGCCCGATTTTGATAAGCTGGAGGATATTTCCCTTATATTCGTACAGCGTGCCTTTATCTTCGGAGGTGTCATCGGACTGATCGCAGCCTGCATAGTCAGCGTTTTCTACGCCTGCACGGATACTTCCGTTTATCTGCCCTCCACTCTGGAAAAGAGATATAAGATCCCCGCTTTGGGGGCACCTTCCATGAAGGAATTTGAAGATAATTGCAAGGCTTTTCTTTCCGGAAAAAAGAAGGTGGGCTTTATAAATGTTGATGAAAGCCCCGCCGCCGTTAAGGAGGTGTTTTCAGGTAAAGAAGAGGAAGTGAGCCTGGATATCAGGAGCATGAAGAAACTTGCAAATGAGGTGGGAGCAGCAGACCTGTTTAACATTATCCCCGGGGATTTTGAAAAGGTCGAGATACCCAATCCGACACTGGGTGAAACGGACGGATCCGGTGATGGAAGAATATATGCTTCCATAAGGGAGTGCGACGGTCTTGTGATCGTGGTAAAGGCCGCAGCCCACAACGGAAAGAAAATAGAAAGACTTTTAGAGCAACTTTCAAGGCTGGAGATAAAGCCCACGGGGTTCATTCTGACCTGCGAGGATGAGAAGCTTATCAGAGCATATTATAAATAATATCGAAGAAAATGGTAATGTATATATTCTTAACTGCGGTGTGCGTGGCCCTTGCTTTCTTTGTAAATACCGCCTACCGCAGAGAACTGAATATGGTAGCCGGAAAGCCGGTGTACACATCTCTTTTGACCAGGCAGGAGACTATAAACAGATGCCTTCTCATAGGGATATTTCTGGTGTTGTTTTTCCTGTCTGCAATGCGGTACGGTATCGGAAACGATTACTGGACCTACAGATATGAATTCATAGATATACACCGTGCGGATACGAAGATTTCTTTCGAGATCGGTTTTCAGCTTTTTGTACGTCTTATGCAGGCGATCGTGGGAGTGGATAATTATATCCCGATCTTTGCGGTGATCGCCTTCTTTACCTGCCTGTTTTTCTTAAAAGGATTGTACGATACATCTGACTGGTTCGTTCTTTCCCTATTCCTGTTTATGACAAACGGATTCTACTTTATGAGCTTCAGCAATGTGCGGTACTATTTCGTACTGGGACTTGTGATGTATTCCATGAAGTACCTTTTTAAAAAGAAGTTCGTGCAGTTCTGTCTTATAATAGTATTTGCGGCATTTTTCCATCTGACGGCGCTGCTGGTGATACCTGCGTATTTCGTGGCATATTACCTGAAGTGGTCAAAAAAGACTTTCTGGCTGATCCCGGCGGTATGCGCTTTTCTGGTATTTGCAAAATACCCCATCAGGAAGCTCCTATTTGTGTTCTATCCCTATTATGAGGGTGATGCGATACTGGATGTTACCAATTTCAGCTGGGTCAATATCGCCAAATGTGCGGCGGTTTTGATCCTGTGTTTGATCTTTTATAGGAGCGCCGTAAAGGGAAATGAAAAGGCTGAGTTTTTCTTTAATCTCAATCTTTTTGCATTGATACTCTACACCTGCGCTACCTATGTTCCGGAGCTTAGCAGAGTATGTTATTACCTGATCATCTCCCAGGTATTCCTGATCCCCATAGTCATAAAGAGCATTGCGAATGTGATAGTTCGAAGGATCATCCTGGCGGGAGTTCTTTTATCTTTCTTTGCATATTTTTTGATGTTCTTAAAGCAGGGTTATGATCCTGTGATACAGATACTCCCGTACTTTTCATGGGTGTTCATATAAACTGATCGCAGGGTTGATCAAAAGTAAATCAAGAGTAAATCAAAAAGCCGGATACTTATTTGCAAGTATCCGGCTTTATCAATCTGTTTAGTATTTATCTTATTCGGCTGTCACCGTTCCGCTTTCTGCGGCATTCTGCTCAAGCTGCTCAGCGGTGATGCCCATATTGACCTTCATCTGCTCATAGAGCATCTGGGCGAGACCGAGAGACTTCTGATCCGTGGCCTGTTTGGATATCTCCTGGATGGTGAGATCCTTGAAATAATCCACGAGCTGATTGTCCTGCTGCTCCTTATCATCCCAGTGAATGGACTTTTCCATGTTTTTGTAGACCTGCTCCAGAAGATAGCTCTCAAACTGTTTGCACACGTCCATGAGCTCGTCTTCACCGGCGGTCTTTGCATCGGTCTGATTAAGCTTGGCCGACAGATCGGATGCCCTGGAAGAGGAAGCAAGCTGTGAATAATAATCGGAAATATTTGCGTTTGAAGAAATATCCATTTATTTATCTCCTGAGGTTGTTGGCTTGCTCTAACATGGTGTCTGATGTGGTGATGACTTTGGAGTTGAACTCGTAGGCACGCTGTGTGGTGATCATATTTACCATCTCGTCGGCCACATTTACATTGGAGCCCTCCAGATAGCCCTGGATCACGCGGCTCTTGTCCAGGTTTGCTGTAGTAGCCTCATTGAGGGGCTGTCCGCTGGCTGCGGTCTGGGAGAAGAGATTGTCTCCTTCACGCTTGAGTCCGCCGGGGTTGTTGAACTGGAAGAGACCGATGGTCATGCCTATGGGCTGGGCGTTATTTGATGCGTCGGGATAGAGAATGGATCCGTCCCTGCCGACGGTTACCTTGCTCATAACATACTGATTGCTGAGGACGATGGTCTTTCCGGTGGAATCGATAAGGGGATTACCCTGAGTGTCGCAGAGCATGTGTGAACCGTTTCCGGCTTCACTCCACTGGAATGTGCCGTTGCGGGTATAGTAGGTGTTTCCGTCATCAGCCTTCACCGCAAAGAAGCCCTTACCGTCGATGGCAAAGTCCGTATCGTTCTCGGATGCCAGGAGGGAACCCTGTGTGAATACGGTATTGATGGATGCGTTTCTGACACCCAGACCTACCTGTGCGCTGGTGGGCTTGGTCTCGCCGTTGGCGCTGGTGGTCTCCGTCTGTATTGTCTGATACAGGAGACTCTTAAATTCGTTGGTCTCTGTTTTATATCCTGTGGTATTTACGTTTGCGAGATTGTTCGCGATGACATCAAGATTTGTCTGCTGTGCGATCATTCCGGTCGCACCTGTCCATAAGCTTCTTACCATAACTTAACCCTCTATACCTTGCCGATCTGGTTTGCTGCTATCTCAAGTGTGTTATCCATTGTCTGGATGATCTTCTGGTTACTTTCGTACTGTCTTGAGATGGAAATGAGATTGACCATTTCCTGAACCACCGATACATTTGCAGTCTCAAGATAACCGCTGTACATCTTTCCTGTGGCATCCTGAGTCTGAGCTCCCTCCACCGGTACGTAATAGTTCTCGCCGTAGCGGGAGAGGTAATTGTAATCCGCAAAATCGGTGAGCCCGATCTTTGCAACCAATGTATCGTTCTGATATATATTTCCGTTTTTGTCTATGGATGAATCCTTGGTAGTGTCGATCTTGATACGCTGACTGTTTGAATCCAGAATATAATCGCCGTCGCAGTTCACCAGATAACCTTCGGTGTTAAGCTTAAACTCACCGTTTCTGGTATACATGGTGCTGGTCTCACCGGCTTTGTTTGTAAATTCGATGGCGAAGAAACCGTCCCCGCCGATAGCTATATCATAGGTATTGCCCGTGACTCTGAAAGAACCTTCGGACCAGTCGATGTAGTTCTCACCGATCTTGACTCCGGGCTGCATATATCCCTCACGGGTCGCAAGATTGTATCCCACAGTGGAATCCTTTATCTTAACCGCCAATACGTCATCAAAGGACTGGCTGGTAGTTCCCTCTTTCTTGAATCCAACGGTGGTGACATTTGCCATGTTGTTGGAGAGGGTATCCATTCTGTGCTGTTCGTTGAGCATACCGGTGTATGCCGTATACAATCCCTTTACCATACTTTTCTCCTGTAGGAATTATCCTCTGTATCCTGCGATAAACTCTACATATTTTCCGGTTCCGATAGCAACTGCAGTCATCGGATCCTCAGCTGTCATGGTGGTGATCCCCGTAGCATCGCAGATCAGATCTTCCAGTCCGTGGAGAAGGCTTCCGCCTCCGGTGAGGACGATTCCTCTGTCCTTGATATCCGCAGCCAGCTCGGGAGGAGTAACCTCGAGAACTGTCTTGATGGCTTCTACGATCTTTGAAGTGGGCTCCTTGAGAGCTTCCTCCGTCTCCTCGGAAGTGACCTGAACAGTGGTGGGAAGTCCGTAACGGGCTGTGTCGGTGCTTCGTCCGCTTACATCCATGACGTTTGTCTTGTCAGGGTTAAAGCAGCAGCCAACTCTGATCTTAACTTCCTCGGCGGTTCTTTCACCGATGACAAGCTTGTGCTTGTTTTTCATGTGGTTGATGATGGCGGTGTCGAAAGAGTTTCCTGCGTACTTGATGGAGGTGCTTTCAACGGTGCCTCCAAGGGAGATGACCGCTACGTCCGTAGTACCGCCGCCGATATCAACTATCATATTTCCGCAGGGCTTTCCGATATCGATCCCGGCACCGATCGCTGCTGCGATGGGCTCTTCGATGATGATAACTTCTCTTGCGCCTGCCTGGTAGGTTGCGTCCTCTACTGCCTTCTTTTCAACTTCGGTAACGCGGCTGGGTACACATACCGCAATGCGGGGACGCTTGAAAAATCTGTGTCCCACTGCCTTCTGAAGGAAGTACTTAAGCATTTTCTCGGTGGCGTCATAGTCCGAGATAACTCCGTCCTTTATGGGGCGGACCGCCTCTATATTTCCGGGAGTACGTCCAAGCATAAGTCTTGCGTCCTCACCGATGGCCTTTATCTTGTTGGTGGTCTTGTCCAGGGCTACAACCGAGGGCTCTTTTAATACGACCCCTCTTCCCTTGATGTAAACAAGGATACTGGCTGTTCCCAAATCGATTCCGATGTCTGTTGCCTGCATTTTCTATTTTCCCCTTATATAACGAGTTTGATAATTCATTGATGATGGGATCCGGTCTTTTTGGCAAGCCCAGAGTCCGCAATAAATAATTATAATCTAAAGCCCGTTCTTTTCATAGTGGGAAAATATTAAAATTTCAGTAGTTTTAAAGGCTTTTTATGTTAAATATCGCAAACAAAAAAACGCATACTTTCGGTATATGCGTCCCTGCAAAAATAACATGTGAAACAAATCCGTTTGTAACACCAAAGGGTATAGTATCCCTTCTGAAGGTTATATCGGAGTTTTTTCGGGAAAGTTTAGGGCTTTTTAAAGTTTTTTTATTTTATGTGTAATTGTCTATTTTTTCTTGTATATTGTCTGAATTTGCGATAAAATAATCTCGTAATTGTATGTATTTTTGCACATTATGATGTTGCGGGTTGTCACAATAGGGAGATTGATTTTTTCGATTAACGGAGAGCGTTAATGAGGGACTTCTTTACCAGCTTTAAGTGGATAACGAAGATAGGTGTAGGATACGCGGTATTCTTGGGAGTGGCACTGACAGTCTTTTCGGCCCTTATCATTTCGGATTCGAAATTGATGGGCAGAGCTGTGATGATGGATATGGAAAAGGCGGGAGAGATCACTTCGGAGTATGGTGAACAGGCCATCAGTTCATACCTTCAGACCTGCATCGAGGCGGTGGAACTTACGGGACACGGAGTGGAAAAGCTTCTGGATGAACAGGTGCCCGTGTATGATGTACAAAAATACATCGAGGTCCAGTCGGAAAACTATACAGAGGTGGTTGATCCAAATTATACCGGGATCTACGGCTACATAAGAGGAAAGTATCTTGACGGTTCCGGATGGAAGCCGGATGCCGGATACGATCCGACATCAAGACCATGGTATACCGATGCTCTTGCGGCAGGCGGTCAGGCCAAATTGGTGGACCCCTATATGGATATGCAGACCAAGAAAGTGGCAATGAGCGTCAGCAAGCTGCTGGCAGATCAAAGCAGTGTTATCTCCGTTGACGTGAGTCTGGCAAAGGTACAGGAGATGACGGAGGAGATCCTCCGTGCCAACAGCAAGACCGAGGTCATGCTCATTACGAGTGACGGAACCATCGTTGCACATTCGGTTGAGTCCCGCACTCTCGGAAATGTTTTCGGAAAGACCGAGCTGCTCCATGGACACACGATAGATGAACTTAAAAATGCCACCCAGAGGGATTTTAAGGTAACCTTTAAGGGGAAGCATTATTACGTTTATTTCAAGGAAGTATATGACGGGTGGTTTGCCATCAGCCAGATAAATATAGATGCAGCCCTGGCGGAGAAAAGCGGGATCGTGGCTACTCACGTGATCGCCATTATCCTGTTGTGGGGATCCCTCTTCGGACTCTTTGTCAATGTGGGCAAGAGAAGATTCGAGGCTACCAAGAACTATTCCCAGATGTATTCCATCTCGGGCATCTATACCACCATGGATCTTATCAACCTGGAGGAGGATACCTTCCAGATGATCAGGTGCGACGGAGAAGAGCTCAGGGATTCACAGGAAGGAATGACGGTGGGTGCTCACAGGATCATGAGAGAGACCATGTGGGTATGCACGGCTGAGTCTTCACAGAATAAGCTTTTCAATTTCATAGACCTCAAGACCCTGGATGAGAGAATGTCCGATACGGATACCATCAGTATCGAGTATCTTGACAATAACAATAAGTGGTGCCGTGGACGTTTCACCGTTGTTGAGAGAAACAAGCACGGAAAGCTTAAGAGCGTGCTCTGGATGATAGAGCCCATCGACAAGGAAAAGAGAGAGCGTGAGCATCTTGAGTGGCTGTCCGAGACAGACCGTCTCACCGGAATAATGAACCGTGGAGGCGGAGAGGAAAAGATCCGTCAGGTCATAGAGACCGGCGGAAAGGGTATGCTGGCAATTCTGGATGCGGATCATTTCAAGTCCATCAATGATACCTTCGGTCATCAGGTGGGTGATGCGGTCATCATAGCCATAGCCAACTGTATGAAGAAATCCTTCCGAGATGTGGATGTGGTCATGAGACTGGGCGGAGATGAATTCTCCGTATTCCTCAGTGATATTCAGGACAGAAAGATCGCGGAGCAGATACTGGGCAGGTTTATAGATAATATTCATGCCATCAGCATTCCTCAGATCACTGACAGAAAGATCGAGGTCAGCGTAGGTGCCGCATTCCTGGATCAGTCCCGGATAAAGGACTTCGAGACCCTGTATAAGAGCGCTGACAGCGGAGTCTACAAGAGTAAAAAGACTGTTGGAAGCTGTGTAACCTTCAGTGAAGATATCGCAGAAGCTCCAAAGCAGAGCAGTTAAGAGATCTGATCATATAGTTTATATGTAATATTCCCGCAGCTTAGGCTGCGGGTTTTTTTGCGTTCTTTTTTATTACTTTATGATATATAGAAAAGTTCTATACCGGGCTGAAAACAGTTATAGGACAAAACTATAACGAACTAAAGATTTGATGTATTATACAATAGCAAAAAGCTGTGCTAATCTTTTCTCATAACAAACAAACACAAATACAGCGCCTTAAAAAGGGCGGAAAACGGAGGTACGGACAATGGGAAAGAAGACTCGCGCAGAAAGAAATTTCAGATTTGAAACCAAGCAGTTACATGTGGGACAGGAAAGTCCGGATCCGGTAACCGACGCAAGGGCGGTTCCGATCTATCTTACCAGTTCTTATGTATTCCACAACAGCCAGCATGCAGCTGACAGATTCGGACTCAGAGATGCGGGAAACATATACGGACGTCTCACCAACCCCACACAGGGAGTGTTCGAGGCAAGAGTGGCAGCCCTGGAAGGCGGCGTTGCAGCTCTTGGACTTTCCTCGGGAGCGGCAGCATTGACATACGCGTTCCAGGCAGTGGCACACGCAGGCGATCATATCGTAGCAGCCAAGAATATTTACGGCGGAACATACAATCTCCTGGCACACACGCTTCCGGATTACGGAATCGAAACCACCTTTGTTGATCCCTTTGATTATGATGCTATCGAGAAGGCCATAAAGGAAAATACAAAGGCGGTACAGATCGAGACCCTCGGAAATCCCAATTCAGAGGTGGTGGACATTGAGAGGATTGCAAATATAGCACATGCACATAAGATCCCTCTCATAGTTGATAACACTTTTGCCACTCCTTATCTGGTAAGACCAATTGAGTACGGCGCCGATATCGTGGTTCATTCAGCTACCAAGTTTATCGGAGGTCACGGAACCACCATCGGAGGAGTAATTGTGGATGCGGGAAAATTTGACTGGATCGCATCCGGTAAATTCCCCTGGCTGGTTGAACCCAACGTATCTTATCACGGAGTAAGCTTTGCAAAGGATACGGCGCCTGCGGCATTGGCCACCTATATCCGTGCTATACTTTTGAGAGATGAGGGCGCTACTCTTTCTCCGGTGCATGCATTCATTTTCCTGCAGGGACTTGAGACTCTTTCACTGCGCGTGGAGCGTCATGTTTATAATGCGCTGAAGGTTGTGGAATTCTTAAATAAGCATCCTCTTGTTGAAAAGGTAAATCATCCAAGTGTAAATCCGGATTCCTCCCAGCAGGAACTTTACAAAAAATACTTCCCTAACGGAGGCGGTTCCATATTTACTTTTGAGATCAAGGGCGGTGCTGAGAAGGCAAAGCAGTTTATCGATAACCTGGAGCTGTTTTCACTCCTTGCAAATGTGGCGGATGTTAAATCACTTGCGATCCATCCCGCTTCAACCACTCACTCTGAGTGCAACGAGGCAGAACTCCTGGATCAGGGCATTAAACCCAACACCATCAGGCTCTCCATCGGTACCGAAAATATCGATGATATCATCGAGGATCTGGATGAAGCATTCAAGGCTTTGGAAGGTTAAAAAAATAATTGAAAAGGTAAAAAAAGAGTCATAGAATAAGTATTGGGCGTGGTCCCAATAATATATAAAAGCGAGGTATATATTATGAGTGATATTAAGAAAAGTGCAGCAGAGATCATAGGTAATACTCCTATATTGGAGGCTTCAAAATATGCAAAGGCAGCAGGCGCGGGGGATGCGAAGATCCTTGCCAAGCTTGAGTATCTGAATCCTGCGGGATCCGTAAAGGACAGAGTAGCACTTGCAATGATAGAGGATGCGGAAGCAAAGGGATTATTAAAGCCCGGTGCCACCATCATCGAGCCTACCAGCGGAAATACCGGTATCGGTATCGCTTCGGTTGCTACTGCAAAGGGATATAAGGCAATACTGACACTCCCTGAGACAATGAGCGTTGAGAGACGTACCTTCTTAAAGGCATACGGCGCAGAGATCGTACTTACCGAAGGCTCAAAGGGAATGAAGGGAGCCATCGCAAAGGCGGAGGAGTTAAAGGAATCCATCCCCGGATCCATCATCCTGGGCCAGTTTGTAAACCCTGCCAACCCCAAGGCACACAGAGAGACCACCGGCCCCGAGATCTGGGAGCAGACGGACGGAAAGGTTGATATCTTTGTAGCAGGCGTTGGCACAGGCGGAACAGTCAGCGGTGTGGGAGAGTATCTGAAGTCAAAGAATCCTGATGTAAAGATCGTTGCCGTAGAGCCCGCATCCAGCCCCGTTCTCTCCAAGGGAGAGGCCGGTCCCCACAAGATTCAGGGTATCGGAGCAGGATTTGTTCCCGACACGCTTAATACCAAGATTTATGATGAAGTTATCACAATAGAGAATGATGATGCCTTCAGAGAGGGCGCAACCTTCGGACGCGCTGAAGGCGTGCTGGTAGGTATCTCATCCGGCGCCGCACTTAAGGCAGCGGTTATACTCTCGAATCGTCCCGAAAACAAGGGAAAGACAATAGTTGCGCTTCTCCCCGATTCCGGTGACAGATATCTTTCAACCGAACTCTATACCAGATCTTGATCATTTGACAAAGGGACAAACACGTGACACTGAATCAGTTAAGATATGTTATACAGATAGCGGATTCTTCATCCATGAACGAGGCGGCAAAGGCAATGTTCATTTCACAGCCCAGCCTTTCCGCCTCGGTAAAGGATTTAGAGGACGAGATAGGCATTGAGATTTTTATACGATCAAACCGCGGTATCAGTCTTACGCCTGAGGGGAAAGAGTTTTTAGGTTACGCCAGACAGGTGGTGCAGCAGTATGAGCTGATCGAGAAGCGATATATCGACAAGGGAGAATACAAAAAGAGATTCAGCGTATCCATGCAGCATTACACCTTTGCCGTAAATGCGTTTATCGAAGTGATCAACCGCTATGGTATAGATGAGTATGATTTTTCCGTATATGAGACCAGGACAAATGATGTGATCTTGAATGTCCGGAATTTTAAGAGTGAGGTCGGAATACTGTATTTAAACGATTTCAACAGAAAGGTTCTGGAGAAGATCTTTGCGGAAAATGAACTTTCTTTCCATAAGCTTTTTGACTGCCATATCTATGCTTATGTGGCAAAGAATCATCCCCTTGCAAATAAGGACCGCGTAACTTTGGAGGAACTCTCCGAATACCCCTGTCTTGCCTTCGATCAGGGTGAAAACAATTCATTTTACTTTGCGGAGGAGCTCTACAGCACCTTTGAATATAAGAGGATCATTCACGCCAACGACCGTGCCACGATGCTTAACCTGTTTGTGGGCATGAATGGATTTACTCTCTGCTCGGGAATCATCTGCGAGGACTTAAACGGAGACGAATACACCGCAGTCAGACTTGACAGCGATGATCTGATGACCATAGGATATATAAAGAGAAAAGGAATACCTCTTTCCGAGATAGGACTTCAGTATATTTCGGAGGTCGAAAAGTACAAGGAAAAGGTTCTGGGTTGATCCTATGAATACAGTAAAGATCTGCGGACTGAAAACAAAAGAAGAAATAAGATGGACCGCCGAGGCCGGAGCCGACCTTGGCGGTATTGTTGTGTTTTATCCAAAGAGCAAAAGAAATCTGGAAATCGGGGAAGCAGCGGAGCTGGTCTCATATGCAAAGAACCTCGATAAGCCGTTAAAAACCGTGGCGGTCACCGTATCGCCGGAGCTTTCGGATATTGCAGAGATAGAAAATGCCGGCTTTGATTATGTACAGATACATGGTGAATTAAGAAAAGAAGTACTCGAAGGATCAAAGCTTCCCATCATTAAGGCCTTTAATGTTAGGGACATGGGCGATCATGAAAAATACAGGGATTGTGAAAAAATAGCGGGCTTTGTTTTCGATGCGGGCATTCCCGGAAGCGGAACGGCCTTTGACTATTCTTTGCTTCCTCAGGGCCTTACGGAAAGCACAAAAGGAAAGATCATGCTTTTAGCGGGAGGGCTTAACCCGGATAATGTTTCAGGAGCTCTTAAAGCTACGGGATTTAGGGGGGCTGATACATCCAGCGGAGTCGAGAGGGCGGACGGAAACGGAAAGAGCAGGGATAAGATATTCTCGTTTGCTTTAAATGCCAGGGCGGAGATTTAATATCGCAGATTAATACAAATAGAACCAATGGTTAGCACAGGTTGCAAAAGCAGCCTGTGTTTTTTTATCACTTTTTTTATTCTTATTCCTTTTTTATAATCCCGAATTGCGGGTTTAAAGACAAAAAAAGATGGTTTTGGTGAAAAAATGAAAAGTTGAACCGTTGCGAACTCTAAAATCACAAAAAACGAACCCCACCGCGAACTTTTTTTGTAGTTAAATATTTTTAGGGGGGATGAAACACCATTATGAAGCGGTAAACGGGGTATGGAAGGAGAAAGAAATGAACATGAACAAAGGAGATTTAAAAAAACTGGCTGCTTTAAAGAGCTTTCCGGAGAGGGCAAGATATTTGTTTGAGGAAAACTGGAAGGGGTCAAACAGTAGTTTTTATCACAGGTTTAACATAGGTAAAACAACTTTTTACGACGTTATGAATGACAAGAAACCCAGATACAGCGATTATATCATCGAGCTTTTTGCCAGGGCCTTTGGCGTTAGCATAGACTTTTTGAAAAAGGGCGGGAGCGAGAAAGGCTATTACAAACCCAAGATGCTCAGACCCAGGAAACTTGAGGAAGATGCGACTCCATACGGCTTAACCAATGTGCGCAAAAGAAAGCAGACTACTGTAGCTTATGGAAAAGCGGATTTTGAGATCCGGCTCAACAGCAAAGAGGAGGTTACAGAGATCACCGTGAAGATAAACAATGAGGATCTTCACGACTAGAGGTGACTGACACTGAACCGTCAACTGTTTTTTGCCCGCACTTTTACGGAGAGTAAATGAATACGGAAAAACATTTTTTGAGACTTGTTCCGGCTTTGAATTTCAATCAGATCAGGGTTGGCTATAAGGGAACCATTCTGTACAAACAGTTTGGGGATCTGTTTGTTGTGATGATAAATGAACCGAAGGAAAAGATACCGGATAATCTATACGGCCTGACGATCCGTGATGTGGAAATGAGGGTTCCGGATGACCCTAAAGACAGGGCAAGAATCTTTGATAAAGCGGGTTGGAATTCCAGGTATTGTATGCCGCCAAGACTTTTTTCTTCTCAAAAGATAGGCTCCGACGATCTTTTTCACACGGGGCTTTTTATGGAGGATGAGCAAAGATACGGCTACAGTAACGCCATCATAGACAAGAAGATGTCCATAAATGGGCTAAGGCTTACCACCAGCTGCTGGTTCGGAGGGGCGGTGGCTGTATTTTATCCCGGAGTCGCAAAGCGGCTTTCCATACTTTTAAATTCTGATTTTTTCGTAACCTTTCCCACACAACATGAAGCAAGAATACACAGTGCTGTCTTTACGGATCCCCACCAGGTACACGGGGCTATCACTGACTGGAACAGAGTCAAGTACGGTCCATTTGGGGGCATGAGCGGAAACGTATTCAGATACTGCGCCGCCAGGGACGATTTTCAGCAGATAGAGTACTATGACTGGGCAGGGGGTGCGGGGATGAATAATTTTGAATAAAAATTAATTTGTAAATATCTGCGGGATGTAGTTAAATTGTCTTTAGTGGCAAAGAAAACTATTAAATGCTTTTGGAGGGAAAGATGGTATCTGAATCAGTAAAGGAAAAGCTAAAAGAGTACGGACAGGAGCATGTTCTTAAATATTTCGATGAACTGTCCGAGGTTGAAAAGAAAGCACTTGAAAAGCAGATAGAAGAGACGGACATGAGCATCCTGGCAGCGGCATTGAATCCGGATCAGGCTGCGTCAAAGGGAGTGATCTCACCTCTTCCCTGCATGGAACTGGATGAGATAGAAAAAGGCCTGGAGAGCTTTAAACAGACCGGGATCAGCGCCATAAAGGAAGGCAAGGTTGCAGCAGTCCTGCTGGCAGGAGGTATGGGTACCAGACTGGGCTCCGACAATCCAAAGGGAATGTACAATGTGGGTATCACCCATGAACTTTATATATTTGAGTGCCTCATTAATAACATGATGGATGTGGTAAAGGAGGCAGATACTTATTTTCATCTCTTTGTCATGACCAGCGAAAAGAATCATGAGACCACGGTTTCCTTCCTTAAGGAAAAAAACTATTTCGGATATCCCGAAGAGTATATTCATTTCTTTAAGCAGGAGATGGCAGCCGCTACGGACTATAACGGAAAGATCTATCTCGAGGAGAAGGGCCGTATGGCCACTTCACCCAACGGAAACGGTGGATGGTTTATATCTCTCATGAGAGCCGGTCTTCTGGATAAGGCAAAGGAGTGGGGCATCGAATGGTTTAACATTTTTGCGGTGGACAATGTGCTTCAGAGGATCGCGGATCCCGTGTTTGTGGGCGCGACCATTGAAAAGAACTGCGTTGTCGGAGCAAAGGTTGTAAGAAAAAATGCTCCAGACGAAAAGGTGGGAGTTATGTGCCTCGAGGACGGCAGACCTTCCATAGTGGAGTATTATGAGCTGACGGACGAGCTGATGAACGCAAAGGACGAGAAGGGTGATCCCGCGTATAATTTCGGGGTAATACTCAATTATCTCTTTAATATATCCGAGCTTGAGAGAGTGGTAAGGGAAGAACTTCCTCTCCATGTTGTTAAAAAGAAGATACCTTACATTGATGAAAAGGGTGAACTTGTTAAGCCCGAGGAACCCAATGGTTACAAGTTTGAAAACCTTGTACTTGATATGATCCATCAGATGAGCAGCTGCCTGCCTTTTGAGGTTGTGAGAGAAAAGGAATTTGCGCCGATCAAAAACAAGACCGGTGTGGATTCTGTTGAGAGCGCAAGAGAACTATTAAAGGCAAACGGAGTCGCTCTGTAACATTTTGACATTTTGTTCAAACATTAGAACATTGTATGAACGGCGATCAAAGTGTATGGTATACTTGTCTGCAGACAAAATGACAGATTTGCATACACAAAAACAGGAGGTGTATCGGATATGGGAAAGATACTTGTTACCGGCGGAGCCGGTT
>CACXGM010000242.1 GCA_902767075.1 uncultured Lachnospiraceae bacterium | reverse complement strand
CAGTATATAGCAAATTATATCGAGACCCTTGAAAATCTGGGCAAGGAAGATATTCATCTGGTATGTTACAATTTCATGCCGGTATTTGACTGGACCAGAACAGAACTTGCGAGGGTACGCCCCGACGGTTCCACAGTTCTCGCATACACACAGGAAGCGGTGGATGCCATCAAGCCCGAGAATATGTTTGATATGATCGCGGGAGATGCGAACGGAGCCATCCTGCCCGGCTGGGAGCCTGAGAGAATGGCTCATATCAAGGAGCTTTTTGAACAGTACAAGGATATTGACGATGAAAAGCTTTTTGCAAATTTAAAGTATTTCCTGGAAAAGATCATGCCGGTTTGCGACAAGTATGACATCAATATGGCGATACATCCCGACGATCCCGCCTGGAGCGTGTTCGGACTTCCCAGGATCATCATTAACAAGAAGAATATCCTGAGGATGATGCAGATGGTGGATAACCCGCACAATGGTGTGACCTTCTGCTCCGGTTCATACGGAACCAATCTTGAGAATGACCTTCCCGATATGATCAGATCCTTAAAGGGAAGAATACATTTCGCACATGTGAGAAATCTTAAGTTCCATTCTCCCACAAATTTTGAAGAGTCTGCGCATCTTTCATCCGACGGAACTTTCGATATGTACGAGATCATGAAAGCACTTTATGATATCGACTTCGACGGCCCCATCCGTCCGGATCACGGAAGAATGATCTGGGATGAGGTGGCTATGCCGGGATACGGTCTTTATGACAGAGCCCTCGGCGCCACATACTTAAACGGATTGTGGGAAGCAATTGAGAAGAGTCATACGAGAGGAGTGGAGAGAAGATGAAACTCAGTATGAATGGGATTTTTGAAAAAACAGATTGGGAGAAGGGCGGATACGAACTTCCCTCCTTTGATATCGAGCATGTAAACGAAAAAACATACAACGAGCCCGAGTGGGTGCATTTCGGCGGCGGTAATCTTTTCAGAGCTTTCCATGCGGCATTGGCTCAGGACATGATAGAAAAGGGATACTCAGACAAGGGCGTTATTGTTATCGAGGGCTTCGATTATGAGATCGTTGAAAAATCCTATCGCGGAAACGATAATCTCTCGGTACTCATTACATTAATGAGCGATGGCTCCATCGGAAAGAGAGTCATCGGATCGGTATCCGAATCCTGCATCCTGGATTCCGCAAATGACAAGGAGTATTCAAGACTTAAACAGATATTTACCGCACCTTCACTTAAGCTCGCAACCTTCACCATCACGGAGAAGGGTTACAGTCTTGTGAACGGAGCGGGGGAGACATCACCTGCGGTGCTGGCAGACTTTGAGGCCGGCCCTGAGAAGCCTTCCACATACATCGGAAAGGTAGCTTCATTGGTATATGCCAGATTCAAGGCAGGAGCACTTCCCATCGCTCTGGTATCGACGGATAACTGCTCCCACAACGGTGACAAGCTCTATGCCGCAGTCAGTGCGTTTGCAAAGGCATGGTGTGATAACGGCAAGGCAGAAAAGGAATTCCTGGATTATATAAACAGCCGGGATAAGGTTTCCTTCCCCTGGTCCATGATAGACAAGATCACTCCCAGACCCGATGCTTCGGTGGAAGAGATCCTCAAAAAGGACGGCCTGGAGGGCCTGGAGCCTGTTGTTACAAGTAAGGGCACCTATGTGGCACCTTTTGTAAATGCGGAGGAGACTCAGTATCTGGTTGTGGAGGATTGGTTCCCCAACGGAAGGCCTGCTCTTGATAAGGTGGGCGTAATATTCACAGACAGAGAGACAGTGGACAAGGTTGAGAAGATGAAAGTCTGCACTTGCCTGAATCCTCTTCACACAGCTCTGGCGGTATACGGATGTATCCTCGGATTCACCAGGATCTCCGATGAGATGAAGGACGCGGATCTGAAGAAGCTGGTGGAAACCATTGGTTATAAGGAAGGTCTTCCGGTAGTAGTGAATCCGGGAGTTCTGGATCCAAAGGAGTTTATCGATACTGTACTTAATGTGCGTGTTCCGAATCCGTTTATGCCGGATACTCCCCAGCGTATCGCAACGGACACTTCACAGAAGCTTCCCATCCGCTTCGGTGAGACCATAAAGAATTATATTAAGACCGGTCGCGATCTCGGGGATCTCAAGTGTATTCCTTTTGTATTCGCGGGATGGCTGAGATATCTTATGGCAGTGGATGATAACGGAAATGCCTTTAAGCCCAGCGATGATCCCCGTCTTGAGAGTGCAAGCGCTGTCGTTGCGGATATAAAGCTCGGAGACAGTGTCACATCGGATAAGCTTCGTATGCTTCTGGAGGACTCCACTATTTGGGGTGTGGATCTCTTCGAGGCAGGGCTGGCACAGATTGTAACCGACTACTTTAATCGTCTTATCACAGGTACAGGTGCCGTTCGCAAGACTCTCCACGAGGTTGTGGGCTGACGTATTTGACTGATTTAGTGACGGGGCGAGCGCACGCATTCATTTTGTTCTCACTGGACGCTCCGCTACTAAGCTCGAAGTCCTTTGCTCAGGGCAAAATCGGTCGCCTCAAACTCGCAACGCTCGCACTATAT
>CACXGM010000241.1 GCA_902767075.1 uncultured Lachnospiraceae bacterium | reverse complement strand
GCCGTCGTCAACATCGTCATCAGGGTCATTTTCGAAGCTCTCGTCGATATACTCATAAGTAAGCTGAGTCCACTCTGTGATCAGCTCTATCTCTTCTGCAGTTTCCGACATTTCGCTCGTAACTGCAGCAGCAGCTTCTTCTGTGGTATCTTCTGATTCTACGGATTCAGAGGGTTCAGAAGTCTCTTCCTCTTTTGACTCATCCTGGCTTTCCACGTTAACAGGAGCTGCCACATCATCATCTGATGCGCCAGCTTCGTCTTCCGCAGGTTCAGCCTCTTCTGAGACATCTGCTTCCTGACTTCCACTGTCAGAGCCACTGGCTTCAAAAGCTGTTTCTTCAGCCTGCGTCTCTTCTGTGGCTTCCTCCTGTTCTTCAGACTCCGGCTCCTCTTCAGGCTCAGCCTCAAATACTGTGCCATCGCTATCCGGTTCATTTTCGCTGGCAGCGGCTATTTCCATACCCGCCTGCGTGGAAGCAGTTTCTTTATCCAGCGTGATAGCGGGCAGAACCAGTGAATATGTCGTAATAAATACGACAATCGCCGAAAGTACTGAAACCACTCTCTGCCATTTCTTCAGCCTTTTGTTGGCCGCAATAAACCGCTCGATCAACTTTTCCACAAAGCTGCTCATCTTCCGTCTCCTTCCCTGCTGTCGTTGCTTTGCTAGCACTCATCGATATCTGATTTAGTTAGCCGGTAGTAAACAACTGATGACTGAAATATTGAGGCCGGTCTTTCCTCCGGCCTCAATCAACCATGTTATATGCATCTTAGTTAATCATACTCTTCATCTCAAATTTGTTCTGAAGAAATACTGTTTAATTATTATTTCACAGAATAATACGTCTTCTCAGCAGCAACACACCTGCCATCAGAATCATAATGCTGCCAAGGCCTATGAACAATCCGGTTCCGGGACCGCCGGTATACGGGAGTTCGGCACCAGGATAATTCTTTATCTTCAGCAGAGCTAATGTAGGCGTATTTCCGCTTGTTGCAGGAATAAACTCTAAATCAGGGTTGTCATCTGCTTCTGTACAACTCACAACACCTTTAACTACTTTGAAATGAATATCACCGATTGCATTTATATATCCCGGGACTGTATAAACTTCTTTAAGTAAATACTCACCATTAGGGAGTTTAGACAGTTTATGCTCAGCATCGGTTGTAGTAAATGCGCTCACATATTCTGATCCGCCAACAGTCACTGTTTCCAGACCTTCGATGTTTTTATATCCATCGAGATTACCGACCGGCTGATAGGATCCACTCTTCACCTGCAGCTGGAATACCACTCCGGGAAGTGCTGTCTCCGTCTGCTTCGAACCGTCAAGTTTTAGAATCTCAACTTCAGTCTTTTTCGGTTTATTCGTATAAGTAATGTTATTCTCCGCATCCGGAACGATATCATGGGTGCTTGTTTTCGTAGAATTAGTAATGATTTCTTCCATTCCTTCTACATCAACTATGGTTCCATTTACATTCTTCCGGACTACCCAGCGGGACTGCTTGAAATCAAACTCCGTGTCATCTATTCCTGTCTCTTCAACAGTATACTTTGTCCCCATAGGTACATTGACAATTCGGATCGATTCACATTCACGTATACTCAGAGTGACTTCTCCCGATTCCTCGATAACACCCCTTGCTACATACCCGGTTACTGTTCCCCCATCAGTCTGTTCCACGTACTGCAGACCGTTAAAAGTATAGTATCGGATAGGATTGCCGGCCGAGTCCACTCCATCTTCAATCGTTACACCTTCGGGAAGAGGTGAAACCGGAGCAATGACTCTGTAAGCAAGAGCACCGTTGCCATCTTCCGGACCACCAGTGTGTTCAGGCTCTCCTTCGCTGTTCATCAACGTAATCTTAAAGTTGAACAACTGTTCCATGTTGTAATTCGGCTTAAGCGGGTCTTCAATTTCAATCTTTTTATAGATATTGATGCCGCCTTTCAGCGTATTAGCAACAGAGTATACGCTTGCCTTATTTTCTACAGCGTACGAAGGCGGATAGGATTCAGGATCATCCACATCTAAGGACGATGTATCGTATCCATAGATGTCCACCATATCCAGGAGGGTGTCCGGATCGTCTTTGTCATGAGTAAGACCGTTCAGCATAGGATGGGTAGGCGTAGCCACTAACTCATAGTGTGGATCGATTCCCGGTTCCAATATAGTGTATGTATGGCCTAATGTTTTTAATTTGCCGTATTGGTCATAGACACCCGGCGCAATCGATACACTGGCTTTCCATTGATCCCTGGTAAGCGTTACTTTTGTATAATACGTTGCTTCAAATGCCGCTTTAGCCTCCTCATCTGTCGGATCTTCAACATATGCGTCATAAGCAGCGTTAAATGCGCTGATACTATCATCAGTAGCGTCTGCCAGAATATAGAGGTCTACTGACGGAATACGGTCATAATCTTCCGTGGAAAGCGATGTATTCCACTCCTTTTTCAGCAGCATCTGTGTATTATCAAGAGGCATCCCACCTACTTCCGGTAACGGAACAGTGATTGGATCACCTACTGTTTCGTCATCAGTCGCCTGATAGTATGTTACATTTGCATCAGTATTTGTCCTGAGAATATACTTTCCACCGGACTCATAAATCTGCTCATTATACTGTGCATAGGGGATCGTATGGCTTCTGCCCTCGTCGTCAATATAGGTGTAATCATCTCCCCACGCCAATAAGCTATTATTCAATGCAGCAAGCAGGTCATAAGTGGGCTGGCTAGGCCAGATCTTGAACTTGACATTATAAGTCCAGCCATCTTCCAGTAAGTATGTACCGCCGTCAGACTTCTCCAGTCTCCAGGTTACCTTTTTACTGGGGGCAGTCACAAACGAAGCTCCTTTTATGTCCACCGCATCCGTGTCTACCGGTACCAGCTCCCCATCTTTCAGTGTTTTATAGTGCACCTCCGGAATGTGTATAATCTGGTTATTTTCTTCTCCAGTTACTAGAAAATCTACAGTTTTCTCTTCAAATTTGGTCACGCTTGAATAGTCCTTATACTTAATCGTATAAATAAAGGATTCCGGATCGGCATCTTCAAATGTAACTGTAGTAAGCTCAGTGATCCCATCATCGATCTGCACTTTGCCGAAACCATACTCATTTTTAATAGTCTCCAGAATACTCTTCAGCCGCTCTTCAAGCGTTTCAGGATCTTGTACATTAAAACGGTATGTATCACGAACACTTGCATTATAGGAATAGTCTACTAGCGCACCCAGATAATCATTTTGTCGATCCTTCTCAGGTCCAAATGCAAAAATGCCATACAGAGTAGCTCCATCTCTGATCAGCTCTCTTGCGTCATCTCTCGCACCGAGATAGCAGCCCTGACCGGATACAAAGTAACCTTCTACTACATAATCCCAATACTGTGAAGGCGCACCGTCTGTTACAAACAATACATATGTCGGATCCCCATCATTATGGGCCTTCAACCGCTGATCAGCAAGTTTAGTCGCCCAGGACCAGTTTGTTCCTGTATCCGTTGGAGTTTTATTATCTATAGCATTGTTTACAGCACTACCACTTGTTGTCCAATATTGTGCATCTCCTGAACCGGTCGACAATTCAATATCAGTTGCTTTACGGTTAAAGGTAATAAATGCCATTTCAACAGCATCTGGGTTTTCCGGTGTATTGTAACCTGAAATCTCTGTTACAAATTCCTTTAATGCGTTCCTTGTATTGTAAAGCCTGCTATCACTCTCTCGTGAGGCAGTTTCTTCATTCCAATAGTTTCGTGTCATACTACTGGAAGTATCCATTACAATGATGACATTTATGCTGTTGACTTTCTCTTGTTCTGCTTTCTTACCCGATACTCCAAGTTCAAGATTATATGTACCGTCATAATTACTGCTCAGTTCCTTGGTCTGACCTATTTCTCCAAGGCTCGGCGGTTCGATCGGTGTAGGAGTTCCGTGGTCATCTGTCTTGGTAGTAGAACTATAAACAAGATAGTAGTCATACGGGTGCTCGTCATTATCATCTACTGCTGTATGGTCAGTTGGATCACTACCTGAACTGCTGTCATAATTCCAATGAGGGTTATTCCTAACCGGCTCTGTTCCGGCATCAAACCAATACCAGCCGGCCTTATCATTGTTTGTATAGTACAACTTGTACTGCAGTTTTCCGTTATTCCATCTCAGCTCGTTTCCTATGATAGTATGCGGATAATTTCCGTTCGTAGTCCAAGAACTGGGATCGGAAACATACTCTCCCTCCAGATCATGCCATGTGCTCTTGTGCGTATTGCTCAGGGTATATCCATCTGTAACAAAATCTTCCAGATTTATACTGCCCTGGCTCTGCGCCCACTGATCGGTGATCACAAAGGAATCTCCGCTAATCTCTTGGCCTTTATATGTAAAGCCGCTAAGAGGATTTCCTTGGTTATCAACAAAGTGCAGTGTGACATCCTGCGCATCCGTCACATTAATTGTGAATACATCACCATTCTTCATTGTAACAGTGAGTGTTTCAGTACTGATAAACGGCTTCAGGCTGATCAACGCCCAGTCTCCTGATTTCACTTCCTGTGCATTGATCTTATCAATCTGCTCCTGTGTCAGGTTTGAACTATACTGGCACTCCAGCTTGTTAGTCTTTTTGAGCGCGTCAACAGTGCTGTCTTCTTCAACTTTTCCTACCCATACCAGTTCCGGCGTTGAAAAAACTGCTGAATCTACATACTGAACGAATAGCCTGCTCTCCTTAGAGATTTCCAGATCATTCAGATCTGCAGCACTGTTTAAATCCTCTCCCTCTGATTTACCCTCATCTGAATTGTTCTCATCCTCAGCATCATTAGTCCTTGCAATACCCAGAGCTTCCACTAAATGCTCAAGAGATACAAATCCGCCACCGGGAATGGAAAAGTCATATACCTTGCCGTTTACTTCAAAGTGGAAATCTACAGTATAGAACACGCCATAGACAGAGAATCCCTCTGTTTCAAATCTGACGGATCCTTCTTCTTCCTTAGTGCCTTCCACTACTGTTGGGTTTTCAGTTTCGCCCTCATAATGAATGACATTCAGGTTCGTCTTTTCTGTTGCGTCTTCCTTATCAAGAAGTTTAATCTCCACATGCACAGGGCTCTCAGGCGTCAACACCTTTCCGTCCTTTACGATAGAGATGTCCAGCAGCTTTGAGTATGTGAAACCTTCGGTCGGTACATTCAGAGCCTGTTCTGCGCCTTCAAGATATGTGTTGTATTTCTCTGCGTTTTCAGGAACTTCACTTACGATCAGTTCAGCATCAGCAGGAATATTCGCATCAGCATCACAAGTAACCGTTACTTCATAGGTTTTTCCGTCGGTGCCGACAAATGTAGCAACCAGACTGCTCGTTCCAACAACGCCGTATACGGAGAACTGATCTGACTCAAATTCTACCGCCTCCATGGCATCTTCATCATCCTGCTTCCTGGTATCTACATCAGACTGGATGACTTCAGGCTTCTCTTCATTGTTCTTATCAAAGTGTACAGTATCGACATTTCCGTCAGTTTTAACTTCAACCGGCTTGTTGTATTCGATCCTTACTTTGACATTGCCACTCGGCTCAACTTCTTCACCGTTGAAAACGAATGAAATATCATAGAATTTGGCAAAAGACAGACTTGTATTCTCGTCATACTTGTCCTGCATTTCGCTCAGGGCTTTCTCATAGTATTCCTCATAAGTATCAGGATCACTTTCTTTAGTGATCTCTCTAACTCTCAACTCAACGCCAACGGGAAGTTTCGCGTCAGCATCGAATTCCGCATAAACAGTATAGCCGTCGTCTACATCATCCTCGGGATCATTTTCAAAGCTCTCGTCTATATACTGATAGACAAGTTGTGTTTTCTCAGTGATCAGCTGGATTTCTTCGACTGGTTTAGCAATCTCTGTAGTCTCACCAGCAACTGCTGTCTCGCCTTTCTCTCCTGATTCAGCCGCAGGCTCTTCTTCGGATACATTTTCCTGCACTGTTTCTGCAGCAGCTGCATCTTCATTTGATCCGCTGTTATCATCTGCGTCCTCAGACTGCTCTTCGGAGGCTTCCGCTTCCTGGCTTCCGCTTTCAGAGCCGCTGTCCTCTGCAGCCGCTTCTTTCTGCTGTTCCTCATTAGCCATTTCCGCTTGAGTTTCCTCTGCAGCTTCTTCCTCCTGAGATTCCTCAGCAGGTTCTTCTTCCTGCGTTTCCTCCGTCTCTTCTTCGGGCATAGCTTCATAAACCGTTCCATCGCCGGAAGGTTCGTTTTCGCTCGCTGCGATTTCCATACCTGCCTGAGTAGAAGCTGTTTCCTTGTCCAGTGTGATTGCAGGAAGGACTAAAGTGTATGTCGTAATAAAGACTACGACTGCTGACAGAACAGAGACAACTCTCTGCCATCTCTTAAGTCGTTTGTTCACTTTTATGAACCGGTCTATCATCTTATCAATAAAATTCATCTCTATCTCCTAACTATTAAAGTAGTGTTGTAGTTGATTTAACTGATACAAAACGATTCTCAAGCGGCTACCATGATTAGAACAACAAAGATGAATAAGACTGGTTGCCAAAAACTCTTTGTTTAACACATTTATCTGCCTAACTATGATATGAAATACAATCTATGGCAGTTCATGCGATTATTTTGCTTTCGCCTTTCTGATCAGACCGGCCATAACAAATACCATGCCTGCTGTTCCCAGCGCGATTACCGGCCACCACAGCTGTCCTGTCTGCGGTACATCCGGAGGTGTCGGCGGCGGGGGTACCATTTCCTTCGCAGGT
>CACXGM010000240.1 GCA_902767075.1 uncultured Lachnospiraceae bacterium | reverse complement strand
TTTCCTTTTCAATTCGGTTTTGTCAGATATGTATGGCTGATCTTTAAAATATTCGGGCAGGACAATTATATCGCCCTCCAGATCATAAATGCTTTATTCCTGTCCGGTATTATTTTTTTCTTTGTTAAATCAACAAAATATCTGTTTGGCGAGATCAAATATATAGTGGGAATAGCATTGATGTGTTTTGCACCATTGACCCTTTATACCACTTTTATTTATGGAACGATCCCGTCGCTGTTTTTCTCAACTGTAGCCATATTCTTTTTGCTTCGCCTGATCAATAACGAAAAACCGGTTGTGCTGAACATAGTGATAATTGTTGCGGCCGATCTGTTGTCCGTGGTTTTGAAAACCAATGCTATTATCATTTTGATAGCTCAGTCGATGGTGCTTATTCTTTTTGCGATAAAAGAAAAAAACCGCAAAGGGATCATTATAACCATTGTCTCCATTGTTGCGATCTGGGGCTTCAATACTATGACCACGGAGCTGGTCAACAGAGATCTGTATCGATATACCTACTCGGATAAGATCGGTACCCCTAAGATCACATGGATAGTAATGGGGCTGAGTGATGACAGCTTAGTGGCAGAGGGCTGGCATAATTACTACAACAGAGATGTGTATTGGGACAATGATTGCGATCAGGAGGTGGCAGCGGAACTTTCCAAAGAGGCTATCGCCGGATCCTTAAAGCGTTTTGCGGATCATCCCGGATATGCGGCCCGGTTCTTTTGGAGAAAGATAACATCTTCATGGACAAATCCATCTTTTGAAGCGATCAGGAACGTGGATACCAGCAGAAAACTTAATGAGAATAAAGAGAAGGATTATGATGAGCTGACACTTCGGTTTTTCGAAAAAAACGAGGGATGCTCCCTGGATGAGTCAAGTCCCGGTATTAACGGCTGCTTAAAGATATATGAGGTGGCGGTAATAATCGGATTGCTGTATTATGTTATCAGAAAGAAAATAACGATATATGACAGCATCTATCTGATCATATTCGTGGGAGGTTTCCTGTTCAATCTGTTCTGGGAAGCGGGCTGCAGGTACATGCTGCCCTATTTTGCAGTGATCATACCATACGGGTGTGTGGGCTTTGAACAGATCGCGGACAGGATCATCCTTTTCCTTTCCGGGAAAAAACAAGCCGGCAAAAAGCGGTTTGGAGGGATCGATGAAAAAGATTGATTACAGATTATTATGTAAAGCGGTTCTTATAAGTTTAATACCTTTTGCACTGTGTGTGATAGTTTGCCTGACTCAGGGAGGAAGCATTTCAAAAGTATTTTTGCCAAACTCTCAGTGGAATGATGAGGTGTTTTATTTCAAACAGGTGGAAGGCATCATTAATTACGGATTCCCCCAGGGATTCTTTGGATTTAACGAAAGTCACGCGAGGCTTTTTTCTTTTTCGGCCTGGAGTCCTGCTCTTTATGTGCCGTGGTCACTCTGGGGAAGAGTATTTGGCTGGAATCTCATGTCACCTGTCATTGCCAACATTGTATTCCTCTCCGTTGCTTTATTTATAACTGTGATCCTTATAAAACCGGATCTAAAGCAGACGATCTTTTTTGCGGTTATTCTGCTTTGTTTTAGAAGCAGCGCCAGATATATGCTTTCAGTCGTACCGGAAACAATATGCCATTCATTTGCCATTCTGATAACGGCGCTTGGGATAAGCTATCAGGACAAGGAGAGCAATGCCAAGCTTACACTGATGTTTATTCTGTCGGGATATGCGTTCCTTATGCGCCCTTACATGGGATTGTTCATCTTTTTGCCCATGTTCTTTTTATGCAAAAAGAAAAAGGGTTTCGGCGTATTTCTGTCCCTTGTGATCGGTCTGGTTACCCTGGGGCTGTACTATTTTATCAGTAAGTATCTTCAGGCGGACTATTTTGGAGAGATCATCAGAAAAGGGTGGATCCGGGCATTTTTCGAAAGAGGGTTTGCCGGCGGAGTAAAAAATCTGATCGATACTTTGCGGTCGGCATCCGAGTATTTCTTTAAGGAAATAGGGAATTATTTCAAAGCCGGCAGACCGCAGGGAGCGTATTGCTTTGTTTACATCGGAACTGCAGCAGTTTTATTGTTGCACAGCGTTGATTCTGTGATCAGGACATTAAGTCTAAAGAGGTCAGGGAAAAGAGAAGAATACGAGAAGCAGAAGAGATCCTTGCCGGTTACCCTTCACATGACAATTTGTTTTGCGGCTATGTATGCAGCACTTTTGCTGATGTACGATCTTCAGCCGGGGGCAAGGCATTTCCTGGTATATATCAGTGCTGCTATGATCGTTCTGGTCCGCATAAGTCATAATATGATACCCAAGTTTGTTGCGGCGGTGGCATTGTTTGCGGTGGGATTCTGGGTGCGCCCCATGGATCCTTATGAGATCAAAGTACCTTTTGTAAATGAGGAAGCGATCGGCAAACGGGAATACTGGACCGAGACCTTTGATCGTGAGATAGAACTGAACACTGACGACACGCCAAACTATGATAACACCGTTCTGTGGGTATATACCGATGAAAAGGACTCAGAAACGATATTGAGCGATTGGACCTCATTTTATTATCTGCCGAAGGGAATGGGAATATCCTGTACCCAGGCATCTTATGCGGCGGAGCATTTTGATTCGCTCAGATCGAGATATATTATGGTTCCGAAAGGCGGGATGATCGATGCGTTATGCGTGGAGCATGGATATACTTTGATAGGCGAGTATGAGGGCAATAAGGACAGTGCCATGGTCTATTTAAACGGAAAACAGTAATATACTTTTAAAGGACATAGTGAATTCTATGTCCTTTTGTGTTAAAATAATCTGAATAAGAGACATGATTAACAGGGCAGAAAAGGCTTCGATTTCCGGAGGACAATAGAATGACCCAAGCGCTCCTGACCTATTATGAAAATTTTACACCGGTCGGTGATATTCTGGCATTGGCGGCATGTATCGTGTTTATCATTCTGATACGTCATGCCTACATCAACCGCACGAAAAGCTTCTTTTACCTGAAGAGTGCCATAATCATGATCATGGCCTCGGCATTATTTGACATAATCTATCACATTTCCGTGCAGTACATCGGAAAGATTCCCGTATTTGTGAACTATTTTACCAGGGGCATATATCATTTTGCCCTTTATTCCGTTTTGTGGCTTTTTGTTCTGTACACCAAGACACTTCTGGGACTGGACCGCAAGGGAGCAAGACCCTACTTCATATTTGCGGCTATAGGGTTTATTTTTGTGGGGGCATTTGAGATCGTTGGTACGATCGCCGGGATAGGATACCACATAGACGAAAACGGGGGTGTTCACAGTGGATTTCCCATTTACCCCTTTGCCTATGTTTATTTCATGATAGTCATCTTTGCCATGGTGCTGAGGCACCAGCATCGATTTGTCAGGATGGTCATATTGAGCGTGGCGGAAACGGTGGCAGCATCTTTTATCGTAATGGGCATACAGAGGCTCTGTAATCAGACATCCTTTACCGTGGCCACTTTTTTGTTCCCGGTATTCGCTCTTCTGTATCATGTACATTCAAACCCTTATGACATCGAGACGGGAACTGTCAGCGAACATGCCTTTGAGGACTTTGTGGAGCTGGCGGGTTCGAAGGGTGAGAACTGCTACTTTATGAGCATGTACATGCATGATTTCGAGGGAAAGGGAAGAAAGTACCCGAGACGCATACAGCAGGCGGTTCGATATTTTTCCACCAAATTCTTTAAATCCGCGACTGTCTTTCAGATCAGCGGAGGGCACATGATACTGACTGTGGAAACCAGAAAGATTCCGGGATATATGGAGAGATCCCAGTGGATGATAGATGAGTTTTTGAAGGTCTATCCACAGTACAGGATCGATTATAAAATAGTATTTATAGAATCGGATTCCAGGCTGGTAAAAGGAAATGATTACATCGCTTTTCTCCACTATATGCATGACAATATGGAGAAAAACAGTTTCATCAGGGCCGGAAACAAAGAAGTTGAAACTTATCTGACCCATCAATATATCATCTCCGAACTGAAGGACATCTGTGAAAAGAAGGATCCCGATGACAGCAGAGTTCTGGTATATTGTCAGCCGGTTTACAGTATAAAGACGGGCAAATTTGATACGGCGGAGTCTCTGATGAGACTGGTTCTGCCAAAGACGGGAATGGTATTCCCGGATATATTCATTCCAATAGCGGAGAGAAACGGATATATCGGTAGCCTCACCAAGATCATTCTTTCAAAGACCTGCAAGGCTGTTAAAAAACTGATCGAGTCGGGTTATTACGTGAAGCGTATATCGGTTAATTTTTCAGTTTACGATCTCAGGGAAGAGGATTTTTGCTCGGTGGTAGAAGAGACTATCAGAAGCAATGATATTCCCTTTGAAAAAATTGCCATTGAGCTTACAGAATCACAGAACGAGGCGGATTTCAAACTCATCAAGGAGAGGATAAACGAACTGAAGGGCAGCGGTATCAAGTTTTATCTGGACGACTTCGGAACCGGATATTCCAATTTCGAAAGGATCATGGAGCTTCCCTTTGATATCGTGAAATTCGACAGATCCCTTGTGATCGCTTCCGGAAATGATGAGAGATATCACTCCATGGTATCGAACCTGGCCAGAATGTTCAGGGAGGTTCACTATTCGGTTCTGTATGAAGGAATTGAGGATGAGGCGGATGAGGCCCGCTGCATCGAAATGGATGCCAGATATCTTCAGGGGTATAAGTATTCAAAACCCATCCCTATCGAGAGGCTGACAGAATATTTCGAAAAAACAAGCTAAGGGATTTGCAACATTTTAACATAAACTGCGTGTATATTAGCAGGAAGGGTAAAGACAGGGATCCGTTCTCTGTCTTTTCGTTTCCGGCTACCGGAAAGGCTTTCTATGGAAGATTCAAGAATTGTTGATCTGTACTGGGCGCGTGACGAAAGAGCGATCACAGAGACCCAGACAAAATATTCAAGATATCTGATGACGATCGCATACAATATCGTTGCGGATACCGGGGACAGCGAGGAGTGCGTCAATGATACATATATGCGTGCCTGGAATGCTATGCCGGAGGACAGGCCGGATCAACTCTCTGCATATCTTGGTAAATTTACCAGAAATCTTGCCATAGATATTTACAGAAAGAAAACCGCCTCTAAGAGAAAGGACTCGGAGTACGCCCTTTGTCTTGATGAGCTGGATGAGTGTATCTCGGCGGGGAATACTGTGGAAAGCGAAATAGAGGGAAAACTTTTGTCAAAGGCCATCTCGGATTTTCTGCGTGGGAGAAGTGCGGAGAAAAGGAATATCTTTATCTGCAGATATTTTCATTGCGATCCCATAAAGGATATTGCGGAAAAAGCCGGGATGAAGGAAGTGAGTGTTCGGAGCGTGCTGCTCAGGGAGAGGGAAGCATTAAAGGAATATCTTAGAAAGGAGGGCTTCGAGGTATGAGTGGATCGGATGATAAGAATAAAAGGATAGATGCATCTATGATCATGGATTCCATGGGCGATATCGACGAAGACCTTTTGAGGGAAGCCGATGCTTTTCGACAGGGTGTTAACGGAGACCTGAATAATATAAAAAGCTATGATGGCGAAAGGCGGAGAAAGAAAAAGAGACCTAACCTGATAGCCCTGCCCATCGCTGCGGCTGCAGTACTCTTTGTTGTAGTGGCAATCACCCTGGGAAGATCGACCTTAAACTTAAAGAATAGTTCTACGGACTCAGCAGCCTCTTATGACTCAGGAAGCTCTTATATGGGAGAGGTGGCAGAAAACGCAGATGAGGATGCTGCCGCATCGGATTCTTCTTATGAGGATTCTTCGGAGAGATACGAATTGGATAATGAGTTAAGCTTTGAACCGTCGGATAATACCTCGGGAACGGATGGGTTTGACTACTCGGATGCGGTCTCTGACTCTGAAGCTGAGGCAACATCGGGTGAGAAGGAAGAATCGGACTATTCGGACAATGTGGGTGAAGAACCCATAGCGGAAGAGACTTTGAGGGAGTTTGCGATCAATCTGCCGGAAGGATACAGCTTCGGTGAGGTTACTGAGTTTGATACGTACAGAAAGGGTATGTTGATCCTCCCTGTGCAGTACGAAAACGAGAATGGAGATGCACCCGATCGGTGGAAAGCATCCGGAAGTTACTCGGAGATAGATCCGGTGGGCGGAGTGTATGTAAATGTTATCTTTGAGGACGGAGTTCCCACGGAAGATTCCGGTATCTTTGAAAATCATACCTCGTCGGAAAGGTTAAAAACCTATAAATGCGAGGAGCTTGAGGGAGAATGGTATTGCATAGAGTCCTATGTAAAGCATGATCTGTACTCGGCAGCACAGCTTGAAAACACAACTGATAAAGATGCGACGAGCGATTATTATGTGTTCCTGTATGTAATGGACGGGGCGGATACCTACTATGAACTGACTCTTTCCGCCAAATGCTTTACTGCCGAAGATGCCGAAAGAATTGCTCGGAGCATAAAGATAAATTAATGCACTTGACAATTTGCACAAACTTTCAAAGTTTTTTTCGACACAATATTTAGGGCAGGAATATTTACAAACACACTATATCTTGTTAGAATAATATCTCGAAGGGCACACAAGGGATAGTTTCGCGCTCTTGCAGGAAACATTATGTAAACCGCAGACTCCCGGGAAATGCTCTTAAATATAGGGTGATGTTTGGCCGACCGGACATCTCAAAGGAGAGAAAGATTCTAACATGAAGATCATCAAGCGCAGTGGAGCGGAAGTAGAATTTGACAGACAAAAAATCGTTACCGCGGTATCAAAGGCGAATAATACCGTCATTCCAAGTGAGAGAATGACGGATCTTCAGATACGCCGTATCGCGGAGGATGTTGAGATAGCAATATCCAATATGAACCGTTCCCTCGGCGTGGAAGAGATCCAGGATATAGTGGAGAACCAGATCATGAATCAGCGCGCTTTCGAAGTAGCGCGTCACTATATCACATATCGTTATACCCGTGAACTTGTTCGTAAATCAAACACTACCGATGAGCAGATCCTTTCACTTATCGAGTGCAACAACGAAGAGGTTAAGCAGGAAAACTCCAACAAGAACCCTACCATTGTCAGCGTTCAGCGTGACTATATGGCAGGTGAAGTCAGCAAGGATATCACCAAGCGTTTCCTTATTCCCAATGATATTGCCACCGCTCATGAGCAGGGACTGATCCATTTCCATGATGCGGATTATTTTGCACAGCATATGCACAACTGTGACCTGGTAAACCTGGAGGATATGCTCCAGAATGGCACCGTTATCAGCGGAACCATGATCGAGAAGCCCCACAGCTTTTCCACCGCTTGTAACATCGCCACTCAGATCATCGCACAGGTTGCTTCCTGCCAGTACGGCGGACAGAGTATTTCACTCACTCATCTGGCTCCCTTCGTGGATGTCAGCCGTCAGAAGATCCGCGAGCAGGTTACCGAGGAATTAAAGGATCTGAATGCAACACAGGAAGATATTGAGCGCATCACCGATAAGAGACTTCGCGAGGAAGTAAAGAACGGCGTACAGATGGTGCAGTACCAGGTTGTCACCCTTATGACCACCAACGGACAGGCTCCTTTCGTAACCGTATTTATGTATTTAAACGAGGCGAGAAACGAGCAGGAGAAAAAGGATCTGGCTCTTATCATCGAGGAGATGTTAAAGCAGCGCTACGAGGGTGTAAAGAATGAGAAGGGCGTATGGATCACCCCTGCATTCCCCAAGCTTATTTATGTGCTGGAAGAGGATAATATCAAGGAGGGCACACCCTTCTTCTATCTCACCCAGCTGGCTGCCAAGTGTACCGCAAAGAGACTTGTTCCCGATTATATCTCAGAGAAGATCATGATCCAGAACAAGGTGGATAAGAACGGAGAAGGCCACTGCTATACCTGCATGGGCTGCAGAAGCTTCCTCACTCCTTATGTTGATGAGAACGGAAAACCTAAGTATTACGGAAGATTTAACCAGGGTGTTGTTACCGTAAACCTGGTAGATATCGGATTGTCCGCAGAAAAGAATCTCGATCGTTTCTGGGAGATCTTTGATGACAGAATGAAGCTTTGCCACAAGGCACTTCGCGCACGTCATGAGCGTCTCATGGGAACTGTATCCGATGTAGCGCCCATTCTTTGGCAGCACGGAGCCCTCTTAAGACTTAAGAAAGGTGAGAAGATCGACAAGTATCTTCACGGCGGATATTCCACACTTTCCCTTGGCTATGCCGGACTCTGGGAGTGCGTATACAGCCTTATCGGAAAGAAGCTTACCGAGCCCCAGGGCAAGGAACTGGGACTTCAGATCATGAAGAAGTTAAACGAGTACACCGCACGCTGGAAGGCAGAGGAGGACATCGATTATTCACTCTACGGAACTCCTCTCGAGAGCACCACATATAAGTTTGCAAAATGTCTCCAGAAGCGTTTCGGACGTATCGAAGGTGTCACCGACAAGAACTATATCACCAACAGCTATCATGTACATGTCACCGAGGAGATCGATGCATTTACAAAGCTGTCACTTGAGTCCGAATTCCAGGCTTTAAGCCCCGGAGGAGCTATCTCCTATGTGGAAGTTCCCAACATGCAGGATAACCTTGATGCGGTAATCTCGATCATCCAGTACATCTACGATCACATCATGTACGCCGAGCTCAATACCAAGAGCGATTACTGTCAGGTATGCGGCTATGACGGAGAGATCGAGATAAAGGAGAATGAAGACGGAAAACTGATATGGAGATGCCCTAACTGCGGCAACACCGATCAGAATAAGTTAAATGTGGCAAGACGTACCTGCGGCTATATCGGAACCCAGTTCTGGAACCAGGGTCGCACCCAGGAGATCAAGGAAAGAGTACTTCACCTATAAAAACTTTTATAAAGAATAAAAAAACCACCTCAGTTTGAGGTGGTTTTTTATATTCGAGACAGTCGATAGGAATTTTTGTTTATCAAACTTCTTTGCAAAGCGGCTGCAGTCTGATACGACACCTTGCGGATTTATTCCTCCGGTACAGGGATGTAGGAGGTTACGCGGTTTCTTCCGCTTTCCTTTGCGTAGTAGAGATTTTCGTCCGCGAGTTTAATGATCTCGTCCTGAGTCAGCTCAGGGGCACATACCACACCAAAGCTCATGGTCACGCGGATGATCATGTTCTCATACTCGATCTCAGTGGCGCGGAGCTCTTCGAGAATCTTCCAAAGCTCTGCCTCCGCCTCCTTAATTTCCATTTTATCAAATACCATCAAAAATTCTTCGCCGCCCCATCTTGCAACAAAGCCAAGGGGCTTAAGATGCTTTTGAAGGATATCTGCCACTGTGACCAGTACTATATCGCCGGCATCGTGTCCGTAAGTATCATTTACCTTTTTGAAGAAATCTATGTCGCCAATGGCAACGGAATAGGATCTTCTGCCTTCGGTGTAGTGAGAACGGATCAGATCCAGCTTTCTGTTGGCGCTGCGTCTGTTAAAGAGCTTTGTAAGGGGATCCTTGTCCATCATATCTCTGAGGGACCTGTGCATCTCAAGTACCGATGCTCCGATGGTGCCCAGCTCATCATCGCGTGTGAGCAGTGACTGGTCCAGCTCTGCGGAATCGTTTCCTTTGGCAGCCTGTTTCGTAAAGGTCATAAGCTTTTCAATAGCCTGCTCCAGACTTCTGTTGTAGTGATAAATATGTATAGTGAGCAGGATCGTCACGAATACGATCATCGCTATGATGATCAGGATAGTGCTCCATGCGTTGCGGGAAAGGGGCTTATAGGGGCTGCATATCTCTATTGCGCCAACCAGGGTATCGTCAGAATTGTACAAAGGATAATAATATGAAAAATAGTTTTCATAGTTGATCAGTGTTTTGGTGAAAAATACTCCGTCTTCGGATCCGGCCAGTTTATCCTCCACCTGTGCGGCGATTCCGGTTCCGACTATGCGGACTCTTTCCTTATCGCAGATGGTGGTGAGAATGCGGGTGTCATGGTAGATCACGCTGATCTCCAGGCCTGTAAGTGCATTTGCTTCATCCACCAGATCGTAGCGCCTGGTGATGTCGGTATCACCCTTCATCAGGCTCAGGCCCTCCTCGCCCACCAGGGAATAATCTCCGGGAACAAGGGTGTCTATGGTATGCGCCGTCATAGCAGCGGTGTTTTTTAATTCATTCTTCAGGTTCTTTGAGAGTGAAGACAGGGTAAGATTATAGCCGATTATCGCAGTGGCTCCTGCCAGAAGAAGCATGGGGAGTATGACCATGATCAGCAGTCTCTGAGCCATACTGTTTTGTTTATTGTTTTTAACAGGCATGTTTATTACCTCCGATAATTAACTCTAATTTTATCATTATAAGTTCATGGGTGCAAATGCTATATGCCTGTGTTATATTATTGTTATGAATTCTATTTAACGGAGGGAATATATTATGAGTTTCTGTCCTTCATGCGGAGCAAATAATGCTGATGATTCCGCTTTTTGTATCTCATGCGGAACCAAACTTCAAAATGATACGGCTCCCGATCAGCCTATGTATACGCAACCTGTTCAACCGCAGCCTGATCAGCCGCAACCTGTTCAACCGCAACCTGATCAGCAGCAACCTACGTACGCACAGCAGACATACGCACAGCCCATGTACACCCAGCAGACATACGCACAGCCTATGTACACCCGGCAGACATATGCACAGCCTGTTCAAAGTCAGCCTGTGTACGCTCAGCCAACCTACACTGCACCCCAGACCGGGCGAGTGGCCGGAATTCCTTCCAAGAAGTGTCTTGCTGCAGGTATCTTAAGCGTTGTTTTCTCAGGGCTTTGTCTTGCTATTATATTTGGCCCGATCGCGATCGTTCAGGGCTCAAAAGTGATAAAGAAGTATGGAAAACAGGGATTTGCCATCGCAGCTATAGTGCTTGGATCGATCGGTTTACTGATATCATTAGCCAATATTATCGTAGTAATCGGGGGTTCCATGGGTGATATTGCATCTATGTTTAATTCATTTTCCGGAATGGGTCGTTACTATTAATTAATGTTTTTCATACATACAGACGCAACAAAGGCTTGCAGCGATGCAAGCCTTTGTTGTATTAGTCCGGTTATTTTGCGACCGATATACTACTGAAACAAGGTGAAGTACCTGTCTCCTAAACATTAAACCTTCTCTGTATTTCGTTCAGAACCGTACGTCCCTTGAATATCACCGCACCGATGAAGAGTATCACGCTGACGATGGTACATATGATCCAGGCGATGTTGGTTCCCTTGCCCAGGAAGTATATAAATATGTAAGGCACCACACCCACCAAGAGATTAGTCAAAAGATAGGACATGGTATTTCCCTGCTTGTCGATCATAGCCAGCACAAAGTTTGCAATGATATCACCGATCAGAGCAATGGGTACGATCCAATATACGGTGAAATCAAAGAATCCCAAAAAGCGCGAGGTGATGACCAGCATAAACAGGGTGATGAACACCATGGAAGTTACCTTTCTGGCGGATCCTGTTCCGGGCTTGAACTGTCGCATTATCAAGAACTCAAAGGCTACCAGCCACATGGAAAGAAGCAGGCTCCAGTGAAGATCGGGATACCAGGGCAATTTCACATTGAACAAAAAGTCCACGGAAAGCCCGGCGATCAGCGTCACCCACACACAATAGAGCTGTATCTTATAGTAAAGGGATCTTCTCTGCCCATCCGTAGGCTTTGGGAAATATGCCTCCTCGGGCTCACCCACCAGTTTGCTCTGACAGATGGGGCATTTTACCAGGTCGCCACCCACTTTTATCTTACAATATAGACATTTTCTCATCAGTGGATCACCTCCGTGGCATAAACAGTTATATCGACGCCGGACCCCGAAAGGGCTCTGACGAAATTCTTGATCACACCGGTGTTTACATAGGGGGATGATACTCCCAGAGTCAGGTCTCCGTTGTAGCTGAACATGGTGGAAAAGAGCTTATTCGAGCTGCAAAAACCGCTGAAATTCTCTATCTCTGCGCCCATTTCCTCGGGGGGTGACATTTTTCCCAGGTTTGAAAATACCATTGTGGCCCGCCTGTCGGACTTTCTGGAGAAAAACCACACCACGGGCTGCTTGATGAACAGAGGAACCGCCCTCACCGGAGCAAAAAACTCCATGGTTTCAAAGCTGTCCATCTGATTCCTGATACTGTCGGGGTCAAGCTTACTCTTAAAGGTCTCGTCAAATTCCTTTGCCAGATCCTCAATGGAAATATCCCCATCGAATTTGTGGGATACGTTTACATTATTAAAGAAATTTCTCGCTGTGTGAGAAGGATAATAATTTCTCAGATTCACGGGAAGGGATATGGTGATGGGAAGCTTTCTCTTTCTGGGAGGGATCTGGTCGTGAATGGCGATCATCCAGGCGGCTCCCAGGTAGCTTGTCAGGGATACGGAAAGCTCCTTTGCCCTGGGAAGTATCTGGTCCACGGGCATATGGATCTCAAAGAACTGAAGCTGATTATATAAAAGCTTCAGGCCGCCGGGATGATAGGACACCTGTTTTGGCTGTCTTCCGGACAAAGACAGGTCCATATTTTCAAAAAACTGCCTGTAGCTGTCCTGACTCAGGTCCTCAGCCGAGGCTCCGGAGTGGATCGCAAAATCCGAAAACTTTCCGGGATATTTAAGTTTAAGATAATCCAATACGATGATATTCAGAAATTCCAGAGCTCCCACTCCGTCGCAGAGGGCGTGGAATATATCAAGATTGATCCTCTTTCCGAAATATGTCACCTGATAATGCAGCATAGCCTTGGCATGCACATATAAAAGGGGGCAGATCCTGTCCTGCTCTTCCTTTACCACAGGAAGGATATCCGTATCCTCCAGATAATGCCAGAAAATACCTCTTCGGATGCGGACCTGCACCTGAGGTCTGTCCTGTATGGCGGAAAGCACCGCCTGCTGCAAAAGTTCGGGATCTATTTTTTCTTTAAGGGTACAGCTCACCCGAAGAGCCCTTGTATCCCTTTTGTTCACCGTGGCCAGAAATACCTTTGCCACATTATCCAATTTATACCAATTGGTACTGCTCATTACTTTTTTATGTCTCCGATCATTTCTCTTCTGATATGGGTGGACAGCCTTTTAAAGGCCTGTGAAGCGATCCTCACAGGGAATTGCTGATATACGTGCCATCCCTTTTCCTCGATGTCAAGAAAGGCTTTTCCTCCGGCATCAGATATTTTTTCCCGGAGCCTTGCACTGTCATCAAAGAGTATTTCGTTTTTACCTACCATAATATATGTGGAAGGAAAACCTTCAAAATTACCAAACAGCGGACTGAATCTCGGGTCAGCCGGATCACCCGCTCCGGATATATATGCGGATGCGGCGCTTTTGACAAATTCCTTAGACAAAACAGGGTCGATCTCTTCATTTGTAATGACGGAATCCGATTCTCCGGTCATATCCGTCCAGGGACTGAAAAGGATCAGCTCTCTCGGCGGCTTTTTCCCTTCAGCCAAAAGCTTCTGAGTCAGACACAGTGCCAGGTTTCCTCCTGCCGAGTCCCCGGCCAGAAGAAGGTGACTTGCGGAATAAAGCCCACACGTGAGATAGTTCCAGATTTCAGTTCCATCCTCTATCGCCGCAGGATATACATGTTCCGGCGCCAGACGGTAATCAAAGGAAAAAGTGGTAAAGCCCGTGGCTCTGGCAAGCTTCGATGCCAATATCCCGGCATAGTCAAGGCCGCCGCTCATGTAACCACCGCCGTGAACATACATAATGGCATAATGCGGGTTAAAATTCGGAATGCTTTTGACTGCCTCGCAGGAAATGTTCCCTACCTTAAAGCGCTCCTTTGAGACCTTCCCTTTGGGGGCCGCCAGTCTGCTCACCCTTTCGACGGACTGCCTGTGCTTTTTGATCTCTTCCTCGTCCGTGGAGCACCCCGATATGAAATTAAATGATTTCATTGCTTTTAAAAACAGTTCGTTCAAATCCATATCCCCATTATATGCCACAGGGGACAAAAGGTCAAAACAGGATTGTATACATGTATATTTAGGGTTGACAAAACATATCTTATCTCGTAAAATTCGGGTTATAAAGCCAAAGGGGGCCTTCCATAACCGGAAGGCTTTTGTCTTATTCCCCAAGGCTTTACAGTTTTAAAAAACTTTTTTGGAGGAAAAGATTATGAAAAAGAAGTTACTTTCAGTAGTTCTTGCAGGCGTAATGGCTCTTTCACTTGCTGCCTGCGCAAACACCACTACTCAGACCGGCAGCTCGGATTCATCCGCTCTTGCTACCGCTCCCACCGATGACGGAACCCTTAAGGGAACCCTCAAGATCGGTATGATCGGTCCCCTTACCGGAGGCGCTGCTCTTTACGGAAACGCTGTAGACCACGGCACACAGATCGCAGTAGAAGAGATCAACGCTGAGGGCGGAGATTTCCAGGTAGATTATAAGGCACAGGACGATGAGCATGATGCAGAGAAGTCTGTTAACGCATACAACCAGTTAAAGGACTGGGGCGTACAGGTTATCGTAGGTACCGTTACCACCACTCCCTGTATCGCAGTAAGCGCTGAGGCAAACTCAGACCGCATCTTTATGCTCACTCCTTCCGCATCCGCTTCCGATGTTACCGCAGGCAAGGATCAGACCTATCAGCTCTGCTTCTCAGATCCTAACCAGGGATCAGCTTCCGCTCAGTATATTTCTGAGAACGGACTCGGAACCAAGGTAGCTATCATCTACAAGAATGATGATGCATATTCAACAGGAATCTATCAGACCTTTAAGGCAAAGGCTGCAGAGCTTGGCCTTGAGATCGTTTCAGAGACCACTTTCATGGACGGCAGTGACAACGATTTCACAGTTCAGATCACTGATGCAAAGGATAAGGGCGCTGACCTTGTATTCCTTCCCATGTACTACACCCCCGCATCACTGATCCTGGCACAGGCTGACTCCATCGGATACGATCCCGTATTCTTTGGCGTTGACGGTATGGACGGAATCCTCGGAATCGAAGGCTTTGACACTTCCCTTGCAGAGGATGTTATCCTTCTTACCCCCTTCGCTGCAGATGCTACAGACGATCTCACTGTAAACTTCGTTTCCAAGTATGAGGAAAAGTTCGGCGAGACTCCCATTCAGTTTGCTGCAGACGGATATGACTGCCCCAAGGCTATCGTAGCCGCTCTTGAGTTCTATGCCGCAAACAACGGCGGACTGGATGTTGACAAGCTTTCTGCTTCAGATCTCTGCGAGATCCTTAAGTCCGTACTTGCAGATCCTGCATTTTCAGTAGACGGTGTTACCGGTGAGAAGATGCAGTGGTCATCAAACGGAGAAGTTAACAAGGCTCCTAAGGGCATGATCATCAAGAACGGTGTTTATGTAGGTCTTTAATCAATAAGCAATGTAAACGAGTGCTGCGCGTGCCTTAGTGCATGCGCAGCGCGGATTCGTTGAGAGGGACTGTTTTTATGCTGAATTATCTTATAAGCGGAATAAGCCTGGGAAGCGTATATGCCATAATCGCTCTGGGCTATACAATGGTTTATGGTATTGCGAAGATGCTTAACTTTGCACATGGTGATGTAATAATGGTTGGCGGATATGCGGCCTTCTGCGCCGGAACATATTTGGGCTGGCCTGTTCCACTTGCCATTTTATTTTCTATGATGATCTGTACAATCTTAGGTATAGTCATAGAAAAGCTGGCATATAAGCCTCTTCGCAGTGCTACAAGCCTTGCAGTGCTTATAACAGCCATCGGAGTGTCATATTTTCTTCAGAATATCGCGCTTCTCATATGGACTTCCAACCCCAAGGCATTCCCCAACATGGTAAACTTCATACCCTCCATAGTTCTTAACAAGGGGACCGGGTCGGAGATAACCATATCCTCCACCACTATCGTTACCATTATCGCCTCCATACTTATCATGGTGGCTCTTACACTGTTCACAGGCAAAACAAAGATCGGAAAAGCCATGCGCGCCGTATCCGAGGACAAGGGAGCCGCACAGCTCATGGGTATCAACGTAAATGCCACCATTTCCGTTACCTTTGCCATCGGTTCCGGACTTGCAGCCATCGCAGGTGTTCTGCTGTGCTCTGCTTATCCCACTCTGATGCCCACCACCGGTTCGATGCCCGGTATCAAGGCATTCACCGCTGCCGTTCTGGGCGGTATCGGATCCATTCCCGGCGCTATGCTGGGCGGAATACTGCTGGGTATTCTGGAGAAATTTGCGCAGGCATATATCTCCACACAGCTTTCCGACGCTGTCGTATTTGCCGCACTGATCGTGGTCCTTCTTGTTAAGCCCACCGGGCTTCTGGGCAAGAAGGTCATGGAAAAAGTCTGAGGGGAGGATAGAAAAATGCCAAATAAAAACACTTTCCTCGGAAAAGCAAATAAGAATTCACTTAAAGGCTTGATCAACTACGGCATCATCGTAGTATTCTTTGCCGTGATCACAATAGTAAAGGGAGCCGGCGGCTTATCAAATGCGCTGGAAGGCCAGCTCATTCCCATATGTGCCTATATCATCATGGCTCTTTCCCTGAATCTGGTGGTAGGTATCTCGGGTGAGCTCTCACTGGGACACGCGGGCTTTATGAGCGTGGGGGCCTTCACAGGTGTTATCGTAGCGGGTGCCATGAAATATCACGGAGTGAATGCAAATGCTCCCAGACTCATTGTTGCTATTATCGTAGGTGCAATATTTGCGGGAGCCGCAGGTATACTCATAGGTATTCCCGTACTCAGGCTTCGCGGAGACTATCTTGCCATCGTAACTCTTGCTTTTGGCGAGATCATCAAAAATGTTTTAAACTGCCTCTATGTGGGTGTTGACGCAAAGGGGCTCCACTTCTCCGTAACGGATGAGGTTCATATGGATATGGCCGCTAACGGGACCACTCTTGTGCGCGGTCCCATGGGCGCAGTCGGCATCTCCAAGGCATCCACATTTTTAGCCGGCATCATATTGATCGTTCTGGTGCTTTTTGTGATACAGAATCTGGTAAACAGCCGCACAGGACGTGCCATCATGGCTATCAGAGACAACCGTATCGCGGCGGAGGCCTCCGGTATCAATGTCACCAAATACAAGATGATCGCATTTGTCACCTCTGCGGTTATCGCCGGAGCTGCAGGTGCTCTCTACGCACTCAACTATTCAACCATCGTACCTAAGAAGTTCGACTTCAACACCTCTATTTTGGTGCTGGTATTCGTGGTACTGGGCGGAATCGGAAATATGACCGGATCCATCATCGCTGCGGCTCTTCTGACTGTCCTGCCCGAACTTTTCAGACAGTTCCAGGATTACCGTATGCTGGTATATGCTATCGTGCTGATCCTTGTAATGATAGCTACAAACAATGAAAGAATACGTGCCTTTTGGAAAAAACTGACCGGTGTATTCTCCGGAAAGAAAGGGGGAGCGGCAAATGAGTAACAATCCTAATGAGACCAGATATGTCGAAGTCCCCGGCCCCGGACGGATTCCCGAGAGAGATATGGGCAAACGCCCCGTTTTGGAGGCGAGCCATCTTGGTATTGATTTTGGCGGTCTTACAGCCGTGGATGAATTCAATATCGCTATAGGTGCCACCGAGATCGGAGGCCTCATCGGACCAAACGGTGCGGGAAAGACCACCGTATTCAACCTTCTCACCAAGGTATACCAGCCCACCAGAGGCGTTATCATGCTGGACGGAAAAGACACCCACGGCATGAACACCACTCAGGCAAACAAAGCCGGGATCGCCCGTACCTTCCAGAACATCAGACTCTTTGACAAACTTACCGTCGAGGAAAATGTTAAGATCGGACTTCACAATCATATCCGTTACCATCTTCCGGAGGCGGTATTGCGTCTTCCCGGATATTGGAAGGAAGAGAAGAAGGCTCACGAAAAGGCCCTGGAGCTTTTGGACATATTTGATATGGCGGACATGGCGGATGTAAAGTCCTCCTCCCTTCCCTACGGCGCCCAGAGACGTCTTGAGATAGTAAGAGCCCTGGCAACACAGCCCAAGGTGCTGCTTCTCGATGAGCCCGCAGCCGGCATGAATCCCTCGGAGACAGAGGAACTCATGAACAATATCAGAAAGATCAGGGATACATTTAATATCGCTATTTTGCTGATCGAACACGACATGAACCTTGTCATGGGAATCTGTGAGAATATTATCGTTTTAAATTTCGGTAAGATCATCGCCAAGGGAACTCCCCGTGAGATACAAAACGATCCTAAGGTTATCGAAGCTTATCTTGGAAGTCAGGATGAATAAGAAAGGTTTTTAGTATGGCAGAAACATTGCTTAAGGTTAGTGACCTTAATGTTTATTACGGAAGCATACATGCAATAAAGGGAATATCCTTTGAAGTCAAGGAAGGCGAGATAGTGACCCTGATCGGAGCCAACGGAGCAGGCAAGTCCACTTCGCTCAACACCGTTGCGGGACTCTTAAAGCCCGGGAGCGGCCAGATTGAATTCTGCGGAAAGAGCCTTATCGGGGTCCCCGCGCACAAGATCGTAAAGCAGGGCATGGCACTCTGCCCCGAGGGAAGACGTGTTTTCCTGCAGCTTTCCGTCAAAGAAAACCTGGAAATGGGTGCATACTCAAGACCCGACTCCGAGGTAAACGATTCCATAAATATGGTATATGATCTGTTTCCCAGGCTGAAGGAGCGCTACAAACAGGTAGCAGGTACTCTCTCCGGCGGAGAACAGCAGATGCTGGCCATGGGAAGAGCTCTTATGAGTAAGCCGCGCCTCATGATGCTGGATGAGCCCTCCATGGGACTGGCGCCCATCCTGGTAGATCAGATATTTGATATCATCAAAAACCTCCACGCAGCGGGAACCACCATTTTGCTGGTAGAGCAGAATGCACGCAAAGCGCTGGCTATAGCCGACAGAGCGTACGTGCTGGAGACCGGCAGGATCGTAAACACCGGAACCGGATCCGATCTTCTCCATGATGACAGCGTCAGAAAAGCATACCTGGGAGGCTGATACGGAAACAGGGATATTGATGAATAAAATGACTGTCACCTTGATCATGCGGGGTGACAGTTTCTTTGCTTCATGGGAAATTGCTCTGCATTTTCCTATGAAGCAAAAAACGCTCCGCTATGGAGCGATAAATACCACTTGCTTTAATCGGCATTTTGTGAGAAAATAACTCGGTAGTATGCCTAGGAAATAGTGTGTTCCAAATCACTTTTCGGTATGCTTTGTGTTGAGGTTTTTATGAAGATTTTGCTTTTGAACGGAAGCCTTCGGGGAAACCGCAGCTCCTCCCTTAAGGTGGCTCACGCTTTTGTGCGCGGGATCACGGAAACTGTGGAGGGTGCCGAGGTTATCGAGGTCGCATTAAAAGACAAAAGAATTGAGCATTGCATGGGCTGCTTTTGCTGCTGGAAAAACGATCGCGGCAAATGCGTTATCCAT
>CACXGM010000239.1 GCA_902767075.1 uncultured Lachnospiraceae bacterium | reverse complement strand
TGGTGAAAGTAATTATGATAATTATTATTTAGTCAATATTAATCCAATTATGAACCAATGGCCTTCAGAATGGCAAGAAAATATACACCTTAACTTCCTAAGTTTTTAACCCTCAGGCCTATAGGCCTCAAATATTGGATTATAAAAACAGCTGAAATCCAGCATAAATACTGGATTTTTCAGCTGTTTTTTATTGCATTTCTTAGGACCCTGTGATATAATAATAGAGGGTTATATAACCCTCTAAAGGAGGAATGAAATGTATCTGGGATGCAGGGTTAAAATACCAAGAAACGGTGGGAATATTACGATCAAAACAATCAACGGGACACCGTATGTTTATATCGAGCGGGGACGCACCTATTCCAAAGAAAAGAAATACAGTATTCCAAAACGGACTTGTATAGGGAAACGGGATTCGGAACAGCCGGACTTTATGTTCCCAAATGAGAAATTCCTCAAGTTCTTTCCAAGGGAACTGCTCCCGTCTGAAAAAGAGGGACGGTTCCGCAGCGGATGTCTTCATGTCGGGGCTTTCTTTGTCATCCGAAAGATCATATCTGAATATAAGCTGGATGAAATGATCGCAAGGATCATCGGGCAGGATGCAGGTTTGTTTTTGGATCTGGCAGCATACTCTATTATTACAGAGGATAATGCCGGGCAGTATTATCCTGATTATGCTTATAATCATGCCCTCTTTACTGATGACATGAAGGTCTACAGTGATTCGAAGGTTTCGGATTTTCTGCGGGACGTCACGATCGACCAGCGGATCCGCTTCTTAAATGAATGGAATGCTAAGAGAGATCACCGGGAAAAGATCTATATATCCTATGATTCCACAAACAAAAAGAGCCAGGCTGGGGAGATTGATATGGTCGAACTCGGCCATGCAAAAGAAGGCATGGAAGAAGATATCTTCAATTATGCGATCGCCTATGACCGGAATAACCGGGAACCGCTCTTCTATGAATCCTATCCCGGCAGTATTGTGGATGTATCGCAGCTTCAGCACACCCTGAAAAAAGCGAAAAGCTACGGCTATGAACACAGTGGATTTATCCTTGACCGGGGATATTTCTGTAAGGAAAACATCCGTTTCATGGATGACAACGGGTATGACTTTGTGATCATGGTGAAAGGAATGAAGAGCCTGGTCAGTGAGCTGGTCCTGGAGGCCAGAGGGACATTCGAAAACGACCGGCGCAACAGTATCCGTGCCTTTAAAGTCAGCGGTACTACCATAAAGGGAAGGCTGTATGCAACAGACAAGAAGGAGCGATATTTCCACATCTACTATGACGACGGAAAGAAAGCTTCCGACCGGGAAAAAATTGAAGAAAAAATAGACCGGATGGGGAAAAAGCTCCGGGAACTGATGGGAGAGCCTGTCCATCCGGGAGGGGATTATAAAAAGTACTTTGATCTGGTGTTCTGGCACGAAGGACTTGAGGATGAAAAGTTTATGTCAGGGATTGAACGGACAGAAGTGATCAACAGGGAGATCCGGCTGTGTGGTTATTTCGTAATCGTCACCTCAGCAAAGATGACAGCAGAGGAGGCCCTTGTATTGTACAAGAGTCGGGATGCTTCCGAAAAGACGTTCCGTGCGGACAAGTCTTACCTCGGAGCCCATTGCGAACGAGTATATTCGAATGAATCGGTTGATACAAAGATCTTTATTGGATTCGTGGCGACCATCATCCGGAGCAGGATCTACAGTCTTCTGAAAGAAGAACTGGCAAGGCTGGATAAAAAACCGAATTACATGACAGTGCCTGCAGCAATCAGGGAATTGGAAAAGATAGAGATGCTGAAGGGTGCGGATAATGAATACAATCTGGATTATGCAGTGACAGCTACACAGAAGACGATCCTAAAGGCATTTGACATGACCGCAGACAACATACACAGGCAGGCCAGGGGTCTCAGCACGGATCTTGCAAGAATTGAAGTTGAGGCATTGGAAAAACAGGCCGCAACCCAGGCGAAAGGGAGTGAATAAGAGAAATGGCGAGAAGAACGATCACGTTTGATGAAAAGATAAAGAAGGCAGAAGCAGTTGTGGCATCAACGAAAGCAAAGTACGATGCCGCTCTTGATCAACTGGAAAAGCTTGTGACGAAGAGGAAACAATTGGATGATAAAAAGGTTTTGGAAGCCTATCATGCCGGCGACAAGACTGCGGATGAGATCGTCGCATTTATCCAGTCTACTCATAAACAGGAGGAGCAAAACCATGTCATACATTTATGAAGACCTTGGAGAGTTGATGGGGGATCTGGAATTCGGAGAGACCCTGCTTGAAACAATGGTACTAAACGGAAGTAATGAAAAAGCGAACCGATATCTTCGAGAGGCAGCTCTGGAAATCAGGCATGCCCTGTCTGATCTGTCAGATGCACTATTTGAGATAACTACATCTCCCGAAGATATCGGTGATGATGATCTTGATTGACGGCGAAATTATAAGAGGGTTAAAAATCATAGGAAGTTAAGGATACAAAAGGAAGAGCCTGAAGAGCATGATGTAGAACAATTATATGAAAAATATGTTGATTTATCTGTCGCGTATGCAATGTTTGGA
>CACXGM010000238.1 GCA_902767075.1 uncultured Lachnospiraceae bacterium | reverse complement strand
GGAATTGTCGAGTATAATATCCGCTTCGTCCTTTTTCTTTCCTATTACAAGAGATGACTCTCCCAAAACCGAGAGCACCGCACCGGTACTGTCGTACAGTCTGTGGGATTCTTCCTTTGCTTCAGCCACATTTTCTATATAAACAGTTCTTCCGTATTCTTCTTCCGTCTCGTCTTCCATTTCCTCTTCCTGAGCTTCTTCTCCATAATTCTCATCATCCTCCGCAACAGCTGATGTCCCGATCTCCATGGAATATATGTTTTCTTTCCTGATCTTTTCCCTTGCTTCCCTGTCTTTTCTTCGGGCGCTTTCCAAAAACGAGAAGAGTCCCTTTTTCGGTTCCTTTGCTGCGCGGACAGGCGCAATCTCTTCCATGGCAATTTCATCCCTCTCTTCCGAAGTTTCCGATTCTTCCTCCACAGGCTTTTGACTCTCATTGACAGCTGCAATCTTTTCTTTCTCCTTAAAAGGCTTCAGCTTATCAAGTCCTCTTATATCTTCAAAGATCTTCTCTTTAAGATATGCATCTCCGTGTTCCTCGTACTGCTCATAGATTTTGTATGCACATTCCACCAGTTTTTCATCTTCGTAATCCAGCTTTTCTATCACGAACTCAAGGAATCTCTTAAAACCATTGTCAGCAGCAAAATACGGGTAGTACATAAAACTCCACTTGTTTTCGTCAAGATCTCTGTACACCTGTTCCGGGAACCATATGACATTCTTATCATCCAACAGAAACCGGCTCATCTCTTGTTTAATATGATTAAGATTCCACGCAAAATCCTTTAGCCACTCGCGATCGATCTTCTTTTTAAACATGATCTGAGCAAGGCTCTGCTTTGATGTTATATCATAGTATAGGAAGGCATCACCGTTTATGAATCTGAGACTGCATCCAAGCAGACCCCCGATCCCGCCTCTGCTGACAATACAGTATTGATACCTGCGCTCCTCAGGCTTTTCAGCCAGCATTGTCCTCTCAAAATTCAGATCCATACTTTTGATAAATTCTGTTTCTATCATTTTATCCCTCCCACAATCTTTCTGAATGTTCTGATCACGAACATTTTCTTTACATACTTACCTTCGTAGCTCACATCCGTGCTCCATATATCTCCCCGGTTCCAAAACATAAATCCTTTAAATGGAAAACGTATACTCCCCTCACCGGACAAGGTGATTTTCCTGAAATCATAACTCACCTGCGCCGGACTGAAATTCCAGGCCCAGTATTCTTCCCGGTATGTTTTCTCGATATTGTCCAGGATCTGCTTTGACCTTTCCTCCATATCCATATCCTGCCTGTACATACCGTCCAGAAGCGCCGCAGCGTAATCCTGTTCCATCAGACACCTGTCATATTTGTAAAAGAACATATAGATGACCAGCAATATGATACCCATAACAAAAGGGAAAATCAGCGCCGCTTCAACTGTGAAATATCCTGCTTCTTCTTTTTTCCTATACAAAAACAAACCTCCAGATCAATAATCCCAGTCCCAAAAACGGAATAAACGGAAGGCGCGTTTCCCTTCTGACTTTCTTTAAGGCCAGCAGTATCATTGATACCAAAGAAAGTATCAGGCTCCCCATTGCCAGGATCACCAAAGCGCCCCGGGCTCCCTCTAAAATGCCCAAGACACAGAGCACTATCCCGTCAGCCATGCCTACCTTCCCGGTGATATGTCCTATCAGAATGAGCAAAGCCCCCGGAATAACCCCCACCAGCATAACTATAAGCTTTTCTCCGATCCTGCCGCCTGTAATCGCTATAGCGGCAGAGGCCAACACTGGGATCACCATACATACTAATAGTCTGACAGGAACTTTTCTTTTTAAAATGTCATGAAGCGACATCGCTGTAAGGATCAATTCCATCAAAATATCCGGTATCAAGTTCTGAACTTCCATGAATTCCTCCGCATCTGCTACATGGTCTGTGTGTATCCTTCACGCTCTCCAGCCTCACAGCAGTGTATGTTCTTTTCAAAGAGTAACAGTCCCGTGAATAATGGTACTTTCCCCCTTCATCGCATATATAGATCGTATCCGGGGCCTCCCCCAAGGTGCAGATAAGACACCTTCCATAGCGCCCTCCGCTTTGGTTTCTTTCGTCGGGGAGAGCGGACATAGTCGACGGTCTGACAGCGAGTTTTAAATAGGTACAATCAGTCCGGGTGTGGTACACAGCGCTATTCTCGGTTATATATACAATTGTTTCCTTTTCTTCCTTATCATCTTTTTTGCCCGCAACATTATATCCGTTCCACAAATGTGCGTAGTACCTGTTGGACATTCTGAAAGAAAGAAGATCCCCTGCATCAATGGGAGGCGAAACAGAGTATGTTACCCCGATATCAATAATATCTTCATCATTGAAAATCTCGCTCTCGATGAAACATAGTCCTTCGCTCCCTCCCTTTATTGGGGAGTTATCCAAGTAGTCTTTACCCAGGTGATCTATCAGTTTGTTTCGAACGTATACATATGTAAAAGCCAGATCTCCCAGTTCCTGCAGGAGGGTCTTCCCAATATTTTGTTCCTCTTCGTTCAGCGATTCTTCCCTGCTTTCTTTCTTTTCGTTATCATCCGGATCCGCTTTTTTATGCCCCGTCCTTCCCATATCCTTCACAGGATCTGTGACCAGCGCTCCGTAAAAACTAAGGTCACTCCCTGTATTCCAAAGAGCCATGGATAATTTGTCGTGAAGGCGGATCATCTCAATGGAAGAGGATAGATTTATAAAAAAGATCAGAAAAAGCGGAAGAACCACCGCAGCTTCCACCGTCATGCTGCCCGGCACAATGCGCCATAAAGTCCTTCTTACTATTTTGAGGAAGGGAATGCACCCCGAAAAAGGCCCATATTTTTTTGTAAACGCAGTAATAGTAAAAAGAACTTTATTGAGCATCGTGCCATCCCACCGGTATCATTCAAATTTGCGCTTGATACGGTACTCATATCCGTATCCGAAGCTGCTGTATGTTTCTATATGGACTGCAACGGTATCTATGCAGGCATCTATCCTAAAGGAACTGTTCCCCGGGGTCAGACGGATATCGGCTTCAACCATATCCATCGCTCTTGCAGTCAATAATTCCCCGTTTGTCATCAGCATGAATATTCTCAGATAATCTTCATAAGATAGCCCTGTTTCATCGCCATCTGTTTCTTCGCTGAGCAGAGCCATTCCGTTTTCGATATTGCTGTGCCAATTTTCCTGAGTCTTGATAAGCTCTATCCGTGAACCTGCCAAAATACACTTCACATCATATTGAGCCTCCGTCCCCGCCCACATTAAAAGGAT
>CACXGM010000237.1 GCA_902767075.1 uncultured Lachnospiraceae bacterium | reverse complement strand
GCAGGAACTGGAAAGAATTTCCGGATTAACCTCTGAACAAGCAAAAGAGTACTTACTGAAAATTGTTGAAGATGAAGTCAGACATGATGAAGCCCTGATGATCAAGGAAATGGAGAACAGGGCAAAGGAAGAGGCGGACAAGAAGGCTAAAGAGTATGTTGTTACCGCCATTCAGAGATGTGCCGCAGATCACGTTTCTGAGACAACGATCTCCGTTGTACAGCTTCCTAACGACGAGATGAAGGGACGTATCATCGGTAGAGAGGGACGTAACATCAGAACCCTTGAAACCTTGACCGGAGTTGAGCTTATCATCGACGATACACCCGAGGCAGTCGTTCTTTCTGCATTCGATCCCGTACGCCGTGAGGTTGCAAGGATCGCACTCGAGAAGCTTATCGTGGATGGACGTATTCATCCCGCTAGAATCGAAGAGATGGTTGAAAAGGCTCAGAAGGAAGTGGATCAGACCATTAAGGAGGAAGGCGAAGCAGCCGTTCTTGAGGTGGGTGTTCACGGACTTCATCCCGAACTTGTCAAGCTCCTCGGCCGCATGAAGTATCGTACCAGTTACGGCCAGAATGCACTTAAGCATTCCATCGAGGTTGCACATCTTTCGGGTCTGTTGGCATCCGAGCTTGGGCTTGATGTCAGACTTGCCAAGAGAGCAGGCCTTCTCCATGATATCGGCAAGGCTGTCGATCATGAGATGGAAGGATCACATGTTCAGCTTGGCGCAGAGCTGTGCCGTAAGTTTAAGGAGAATGCCGTTGTCATCAATGCTGTTGAGTCACATCACGGTGATGTTGAGGCTACTTCTCTTATCGCATGCATCGTTCAGGCTGCCGATACTATCTCTGCAGCGAGACCGGGAGCTCGAAGAGAGACTCTCGAGATTTATACCAGCCGTTTAAAGCAGCTGGAAGATATTTCCAACAATTTCAAAGGTGTAGAAAAGTCTTTTGCTATTCAGGCAGGACGCGAAGTTCGAGTTATGGTTGTTCCCGAGCAGATATCCGATACGGATATGGTATTGCTTGCTCATGATATTTCAAAACAGATTGAGGCTGAGATGAAATATCCCGGACAGATCAAGGTAAATGTTATCCGCGAGAGCAGAGTAACAGATTACGCTAAATGATCATAACGAAGGTTCCTAACATTACTTAAAGCAAAATAAATGTCATCACCGCTTGGTGGTGGCATTTTTTTGTATAAAATTACCTATTGAACACAATACCGGCCATGTTGTAGAATAATCAGGATGTATATTTGTATGATTGTATACAATATTTCTTATTTAAAGGAGAAAGCTTCAAAATGAAAGCATACAAGGACATGACCCGCGAAGAACTGACCGCTCTTGAAAAGGAGCTCGAAAATTCCTACGAGGATGCGAAGGGAAAGGGATTAAAGCTTGATATGTCAAGAGGAAAACCCAGCCCCGCACAGCTGGATCTCTCCGCAGGATTTCTTGATGCGGTTTCATCTTCCGATGACTTGAAGGCCGAGAACGGAACCGACACCAGAAACTATGGTGTGATGGACGGTATTCCCGAGGCAAAGAAGCTTATGGCGGATATCATGGGTGTTACGCCGGATTCCGTTATCGTGTGCGGAAATGCCAGTCTCAATATCATGTATGATACTGTTGCCAGATCCTTTACCCACGGTGTAAACGGAAATACTCCCTGGTGCAAGCTTGACAAGGTTAAATTCCTCTGCCCCGCACCAGGCTATGACAGACATTTCAGGATCACCGAGTTCTTTGGGGTTGAAATGATCACTGTTCCCATGTCTCCTGAGGGGCCTGACATGGATATGGTGGAGAAATATGTTAATAATGATGAATCCGTAAAGGGTATCTGGTGCGTGCCCAAGTACTCCAATCCTCTCGGATATTCCTATAGCGACGAGACTGTTAAGCGTTTTGCGTCTTTAAAGCCCGCTGCAAAGGATTTCAGGATCTTCTGGGACAATGCATATGCCATCCATCATCTTTACGCCGAAGAGGATAAGCAGGACAAGATCTTGGATATTCTCTCCGAGTGCGCAAAGTGCGGCAATCCCGATATGGTTTATGAGTTTGCATCCACTTCAAAGGTAACCTATGCGGGAGGCGGTATCTCCGCTGTGGCATCATCCCCCGCAAACCTTGACTGGATCAAAAAGTCCATGACAGTTCAGACCATCGGTTATGACAAGGTAAACCAGTTAAGACATGTGAGATTTTTCAAGGATTTCGAAGGCGTAAAGACCCATATGATGAAGCATGCGGATTCTATGCGCCCCAAATTCCTGGCTGTATTAAACGTTCTGGAAAAGGAACTGGGCGGACTTGGTATCGGAAGCTGGACAAATCCCAACGGCGGATATTTCATTTCCTTTGATTCCCTTCCCGGCTGTGCAAAGGCCATTGTGGCAAAGTGCAAGGAGGCGGGAGTTGTTCTCACAGGAGCAGGCGCTACCTTCCCTTACGGAAAAGATCCCGAGGATAAGAATATCAGGATTGCACCTTCATTCCCTTCACCTGAAGAGATGGCTCAGGCTACGGATCTTTTTGTACTCTGCGTTAAACTTGTAAGTGTTAAAAAGCTTCTCGGAGAAAATGTATAAAGATGGAAGATGTTAAAAGATTAAAAAGAGAACTGATCGCCAAGGGAGCAATTATCGACTACTATCAGGATACCATGCAGATCCCCAACGGACATATTGCAAAGTGGGACCTTATTGACCACAAGGGAGCT
>CACXGM010000236.1 GCA_902767075.1 uncultured Lachnospiraceae bacterium | reverse complement strand
ACCGGTCATAGAATCTTCTTCCATGACCGGCCTGTTTATATATTGAATGGTAGTACCAATCAACTTTTCAAATGTTTATTCTTCTGTTATGACTTCCTTTGACTTGTAATAGTCCTCAAACAGCTGATTTGCGGCATTTATTGTATCACTACAGATACTTGGAAGCTCTCTTCCCCATGTTTTTGTCGCCATCTTAAAGCCCTTTTCCATGGCAGCCTGCATTTCTTTCATCTTATCCACATCATCGCCGGCAAGCGCACTTGCAAAATCAAAAAGTCTCTGGGATGTCTGCTTTACTCCCCAATAACCGTCTTCGGCGATATCTTTTTCTGCCTGAGCTTTGGTAGCCGGATCCACTGTGAAATTACCGCTGGCAAGTGTTTTCCATATATCATCCTCAGTAGCTATTCCGTATGAATTCACCTGACCGGACAAAGTCTTTTGTACGAGACTGATAAGCTGCTGTTTGCGCTGATCTGCTTCAGACTGTAACTGACTTGCTATCTTCTTTCTGTCCTCAGCGCTCATCTTGTTTATCTTATAGGTTGAATTATCGATTTTCTCCTCGGATTTTTCGTAAATAACGCCGTCAGTATTGGTTTTTTCCGCGCTTTCGGCTTTTGTTTCTTTTTCGGGCAAAACGCTTGTCTTGCTATAATTTGTGGTGTAGTTTGTATAATCTGTTCCGATGTTCATTGCCATAATTAATCCTCCTTGATCATCATGTGTTCCTGTTTAGTCGGTGTTAACTTTCGCTCCTCAGATTTCCTTATCTATCGCAGCGCCCTTGACATCCTCTTCAAGAAGCTTCATCTTGCTCATCATTTCCTTGATCTCTTCCTGTGCGCCGCTTATATCTGCCTTTTCTATTTCGCGGTCGGTTACGGTTTCGAGAATATCTTCGGTGAATTCTTCCTGCTCTTTTTTCTTTTCCTTTGCCTTTTCGATCTTCTCTTCCAGTTCTTCCTTCTTTTCTCTCTGTGCCTTTGCTTCCTCTTCTTTTTTCTCCTGCTCTTCGTCGATATGATCTTTTCCTTCTTCATAGAGCATTCCGAGGATTTCCTTCTCCGCAGATTCCATTATTGTTTCTGCCTGTTCTCTGGCATCAAGCATCGGGCTATGTTTAAGACGCTCAATCTTGGTACCGGAGATTATGGCATTCTCGGTTTTTATGTCGTTCTCGGCATCGTATATAAAGTCTGCGTAATATCTCTCCGATTCCTTCAGTTCCATAGCGCGGTGCTGATATTCAGTAAGGCCCTTTGCCCTGATATATCCCACTTCATTCATTTCTTCGCGAGTGAGGGTTACTTTCGATCCCTTGGTTCTGGAATCCGCTTCCTTTTCAAGGAGTTTTAACTGCCTTTCCTCTTCGCTGTTCTCGTCAATGCCATATTCATTTCTGAGCAGTTCGCGGCTCTCTCGTATATTCTTGATTTCTTCCCGATATCCTGAAATATCGCCATGAAGTTCCCGTATCTTTTGTCTGTGCGAGTCAAGATCCTTGTCGATCTTTTGCTCGTTTTCAAAAGCATCTCCGATCAGTTTCATCGCAGCTTTTCTTGCCTGCTTCCTTTTTGCTGCGATCGGATCGAATTTTTCTGTCAAAGCCGCTCCGCTAACGGATTTTGAAGAACTGTTTTGCCCCTTACTCTTACCGTCTGCGGCACGGTTCGTGCGGGTTTCATCTCCCACAAAAATCGAATTATTCCTTACCTGCATAACGCACCTCCTTGTGCTCTATGAAAACCTCCGGTTATCTTATATATCGGCCTTATTATATAATAGTTTAGCTCCGGCTTGCAAACACCTGCCCCCTTCTGTTGCTGCATGACCCAGGGGGACGGAGACAGTGGGCCATTTTCAAAATATTCTGACAATGGCCCACTGTCTCCGTCCCCCTGGGTCACTTTTCTATTTCGTTCATAACCGAGCGGGTTTCTTCTGCTGTTTCGCCACCGACATAGTAGATCAGGCCTTCTTTTGTGACAATCTTAATGAATTCCTTTGTCTGCGGATTTAGGAAACACCTGCAGCCGTTTACTCCGTCCACAGAAAACCTGCCCTTAAGCAGCGTTTCCATGCCTTCTCCCGCAATGCGGATCACAGCGTGGTCCATGATATTATCCCCGTATTCTGCGCTTACGATATCATCAAGACGTATCACATAATCATCTCTAAGCTGATGGCAGATAACCTTTGAATCTTCGACTCTTAAACTGATGGGTGT
>CACXGM010000235.1 GCA_902767075.1 uncultured Lachnospiraceae bacterium | reverse complement strand
GAACGAGGATGATATACCCGAGCTTGTCATCGACTCCGGATTCGAAGCTGCGGGACGCGTTGTGGCTACCTATGCAGGCGGAAAAGTAAGCTCATTTAATACCAGTAGAATGGGACTCACTTTTGTACCGAGAACCAATGTGATCGACAATGAAGACGGAATTATGGGATACAATTACCATAATATTTATACTATCGATGAAAATGAAGGATTTGTGCTTGACGCTACCGGTACGTATTCAGAAGTATATGACGATAACGGATTTACCGGCGAGTATGAATATACTTGGAATGATGAGGAAGTTACCAAGGAAGAGTTTGATAAAAAACTGGAAGCTGAGATCGACATCGAGGATGCGGTTAATTTCTATCAGGGAACGAGAATAGACTATATAAGAGATTTCCTTGCAGGAAACTTTCCCGATAATTTCAAGGAAGCATACATGAAAATGTACAATGATGGTTTCCGGTCTGCTTATGATGACAGCACTTATCCTGCATATGCCGTGCTTGATTCCGATGGAAACGATCCGGTGCTGGTTGCTTCCAGCAGCGATACCTTTTCACTGTGCTCATTCAGAAACGGTGTGCTTACCATAGGCCCCGATGAGTATGTGGGCGGTGATGATCTCAAACTTATCTATCCCGATATGTCAATGTTTATGACGGTGGGAAATTTTGGCGACACTTATTACTGCAACAATCTGTATTTCGTGCAGGACGGATCCATCCTGACAAAGTATTTCATTCGTAATGCAAAGTACGGTGATGACGGCAATCCCGTAACGGATTCCGATGGTGATTACGTATATGAGTACACCATAAACTATAAGCCTGTGGAGCCTTCTTACTATCAGAGTGTGTTATTCGTATACGATGAGCATTACAAGATTCAGTATGCGGCGTATGATGCGGATGAGACGTACATGGAATATGTAAGTGGGGATGCGCTGGAAGCAGTATTAAAAAATAAATAAGTTATAAAGTAATAAGTTATATACTATAAAGTGACGACGACCGACATATGTGTATGCTTTGAGCATCGCCTCGCCCTCCGCTTCGCTACGGCTTAATGCTTGCCTTGCAAGCATATGGGGCTAACGGTCCTCCCTGCCGTGCCGTAAACGGTCACGGCCCGTCCCACAGGGACGGTCATCATGAACGTTTCATACGTTCATGATGAATCAGCAGCGGAACTATCATCTTGACCTTCGGTCAAGAAGCATGAACTCGCACTTCATTAGCATTCGTGCTCGTTAAGTACCGGCCTCGGACAGTTTGCTCGCAGCATAGCACATATGTCGGCCGTCTGTTTGTTATAAGTAGTTAATAAAAAGTTATATTACTAATTATCCTCTAGATATTTTATGAGGTTTGCCGTCAGTTCAATATTTTTAGAATTCCTTACGATTCCCATGATCACGTGCTTCGCATCACCATTGGCAGTAATAAAGTTTTGATTGTAGAGATCCAATGATTCGACTGCGATACCGATGGCGATGGGATTTTCCATGTCTTCGGGTTTGTCGGGATCGGGAAATTCCTCTTCGTATTCGTAGTTTTCGTTAGCACGAGCCTGTTTGTATCTGTCCCGGACTGCTCCGTCAATGTAGTAGATGGTGTCGGAATAACGATCCATCTCTTCGGGGGTAAGGTAATCCGCTACGGGCACGAAGAAATCGTTGTATGCGTAATTGTCAAACCAGAAATCAATTCCGCAGATGCTGTCAACGTCCCCTGCAGCAATGTAAATTGCAAGCGTCTCTCTTTCGGAGAAGCCCTGAGTATTTGCATAGGAGGGGGATCCTTCGGGAGTCTTTTCAGAGTTTAGCCCTGCCTGGGAGAACATAAACTCGGTATTGAATTTAATGGTGTTCTTTTTTGTGTTGATCCCGTTTTCGGTAAGGAAGGGAACTGTAATGAGGTCATCCACATTTCCCGTGGGATTCTCTACGATATCCACCATTGCAACATAAACCAGGTCGGCTTTGTTTTTTACGATATGCGTGATCACCGATACCAGTATGATGATCAGGGCAACTCCGCATATCACCCACCATTTGTAGTAGGTCCAGAAATATTCCAGCCTTTTTTTGAAAGGCTGGTTTTTAATGCTTTCCCGTTCTTCTTTAAATTCATCCATCAAAGGCATAATCCGAGATCTCCTTTTGCCCATTTTCTTTCGGCAACAAGAACAGTTTAGGTTTTCAGGCCCGCAAAGTCAATTAATTATATATTAAATTTTTTTGTTGAAAATATTGCAAATAATCCCCCCAGACCGTAAAATAAAAAGGTCGGCGCTAACCCAAAATCTTACATATAATGCGCCGTTTTCTTTAGGAGGAATATTATGAAAAAAGGATTACTTAAGAAGCTTGCGGCTGCAGTTCTTGCGTCCGGGCTTATGCTTGCTGCAGCAGGATGCGCAGGCAAGGATGGAAACACAACAGGTGCCGGTTCTACCTACAAGGTTGCGGTCATCAAGCAGCTGGATCACGCATCACTGGATGAGATCGCAAATGCAATTACCGCAAGACTTGATTCACTTGCTTCCGAGAACAATGTTACCATCGAGTACGAAGTGTACTCCGGACAGAATGATCAGACAGTACTCAAGCAGATCGCTGATCAGGCTGTTGCTGACGGTGTGGATGCAATCGTTCCCATCGCTACTTTAGCAGCACAGGTTGCCACCGTGTCTGCAGAGGAAAAGCAGATTCCCGTTGTTTATGCTGCTATCTCTGATCCGACTGCAGCAGAACTTACCGGTATTCCCTATGTTTCCGGTACCAGCGACGGACTTAATACCGCATTTATCATGGATATGATGTTTAAACAGAATCCCGACCTTTCAAAGGTTGGCCTTCTCTATTCGCTTTCAGAGGTTAACTCAGCTACCCCTATTGCTGAGGCAAAGGCTTATCTTGATGCAAAGGGAATTCCTTATGTAGAGGCTACCGGAAATACCAACGATGAGATCGTTGCAGCAACCTCAAGCCTTATCGCCAGCGGTGTTGAGGCAGTGTTTACTCCCACCGACAATGTGGTAATGGCAGCAGAGCTTGCTATTTACGAGGACCTTGCAAACGCAGGTATCCTTCATTACGCCGGAGCAGATTCATTTGTAAGAAACGGTGCTTTCGCAACCTGCGGTGTCAACTACACCGATCTGGGAACACGTACCGCTGAGTATGCTTATCAGGCTATGACAGAGGGTATGGATGGTCTGGAGGATTATTACCTGATGGACGGCGGTATCATCACTGTAAATACCGAGACCGCAGCGGCAGCAGGTGCTGATTACAGCGTATTCTCAGAAATGGGCGAACTGGTAGAGGTTCAGACCACAGAGGAATAAGAATAGGTTTTATCTTTGGGGCAGTAGCGATATTGCCCCAAATTACAGGGGTTTTCGGAAAACGTTTTTATTTGAGAGGATTTGATCGTGCTTTATATTCTAAAGACTGCACTTGAACTTGGATTATTGTATTCCCTGGTTCCCATGGCACTTTTTTTAAGCTTCAGGGTGCTGAATATAGCGGATCTGACAACGGACGGATGCTTTGTTTTCGGAGCGGCCGTATCCGTACAGATGGCGGCTATAGGACAGCCAATACTGGGAATACCCCTTGCCATGGCGGCAGGTGCTCTGGCGGGCTTTATCACCGCGTTTATCCATACAAAAATGAAGGTGCCTTCCATTCTGGCGGGAATCATTACGAACACCGGCCTCTATACCATCAATCTGATGGTGATGGGCTGGAGCTCCAACGTTTCCCTGTTAAAGAAGAATACGATCTATTCCATGTTTAAGTCTCTTCAGTTTTTAGGAGATTGGAGCGGAGTAGTGCTGACTCTTTTGATCGTGGCGCTGGTGGCTTTTTTGCTCATATCCTTCCTGGGTACCAGACTGGGGCTTTCCATCAGAGCGACCGGAGATAATATCGACATGGTGAGAGCTTCCTCCATCAATCCTACCTTTACCATCACAGTCGGACTTTGCCTTGCAAACGCCATGACGGCATTGTCCGGAGCCATGGTGGGACAATACCAGAAAACAGTGGATATCAACGGAGGAACGGGAATCGTTGTTATCGGTCTGGCATGTCTTATCATCGGAGAGACTGCAACAGGTCGCAGAAGCGTTAAAAAAGGTGCTATTGCAGCTATAGTCGGCTCCATCATATACAGGATAATCTATGCCGTATGTCTGTACACCAAGGTTATTCCCGTTGAATTCCTAAAGCTTCTGACAGCGGCTATAGTGGCTGTGGCAATAGCTTTCCCTGCCCTCAGAAAGATGGCCGCTTTCCAGAAAAAGAAAATGGAGCATACATCCGGAAGGGCTTTTGCTCAGAAAGGGGGTGATGGAAAAGATGCTTGATGTCAATGAGATCAGCGTAACATTTAACCCCGGTTCTCCCGATGCCAAACAGGCGCTCAACAAGCTGAGCGTACATTTGGATGACGGAGATTTCGTGACTATAATCGGCTCCAACGGTGCAGGTAAATCCACTCTGTTCAACGCGGTTGCGGGAAGCTTTTTCGTGGACGAGGGAAGCATATTCCTGGGGGGACAGGATATCACATTTCTTGAGGAACATAAGAGAAGCCGTATAATAGGTCGGATGTTCCAGGATCCTCTGAAGGGAACAGCTCCCTCCATGACAATAGAGGAGAACCTTGCGCTGGCATATCTGCGAAGCGCGGAAGGAACATCACCCTTCAGTCATATCAGCGGCAGAGATAAGCAGCTGTTCCGTGAGAAGCTGGCCATGCTGAATATGGGACTTGAGGACAGGATGAAGCATCAGGTCGGTCTTCTTTCGGGCGGTCAGAGACAGGCACTTACACTCCTTATGGCTACCATGGTAACGCCGAAGCTCCTTCTTCTGGACGAGCATACGGCAGCTCTTGATCCCGCCACTGCGGACAAGGTGCTGGAGCTTACAAGGGAGATAGTAGGAAAGAATCACATCACCTGTATGATGATCACACATAATATGAAGCAGGCTCTGGAGATAGGAAACAGAACCTTCCTTATGGCTGACGGCAAAATAGTCCTGGATGTAAAGGGTGAGGAGAGAAAGGGACTTACGGTGGATGATCTGCTTGAGAAATTCAAGGCAGGAACCGGAAAGGCTCTCGACAATGACAGAATGCTTCTTTCATAGTTTTTTGGAAAGGAATACTTTATGGCAACCATAAGAGATGTAGCAAAGCTTGCCGGAGTTGCGGTTTCCACCGTATCAAAGGTAATAAATAAATATCCCAATGTGTCAGAGGAGACAGCAGCGAGAGTAAACAAAGCTATCGAGGAATTGAAATTTACTCCCAATGTGGTGGCAGCATCACTTTCGTCTAAACAATCCGGAAGAGTGGCACTGATCATAAATACCAATATCCAGACCTCGGCCATAGATGAAGTTTCAATGCAATACCTTTCGGGCGCGGTTTCAAAGGCCCAGGAGCTTCACGTGGATGTGGTCCCCATCTTTTTCTCCATGATCGAAGGAATGGACGAGGGTGAGGTGGAAAAATATCTCCAGTCCCAGAATATAAAGGGCATGGTGGTCTACGGCATGTCAAAGGACGATTATGTCCTTCAGAGGGTAGTGGCCAGGGAACAGTTTAAGAGTGTGTTGGTGGATGTTCCCATCGTGAATGAGAGTACCTCGTCCATAAGCGTGGACCAGCGTCAGGCTCAAAAGGATGTGGCCAGAAAGACTATTATGGAGAATAATACCTTTAACGGTCAGGTCCTCTATATCTCGGGAAAGAAAAACGGATATGTCTCTGAGGAGAGACTTTCCGGCATGCTGGAGCTGGCAAATGAAATGGATCTGGCTGTCAGTCTTCACTGCGGCGAGTTCTCGGAGCGTCAGGCCAGAGAAATCACCTTTAAGTATGGAAATATGCATGATATCATTATCTGCGCCTCGGATATGATGGCTATCGGAGCCATGAGGGCGCTTACGGATATGGATATATTCAGGCCCGTGTGCGGCTTTGACGGAATATCTCTTATGGGATATACCGGAAAGCAGATGAACACGGTAAAGCAGAATTTTGCTGATATCTCCGCCGAGGCGGTAACGGAGTGTACCCGTCTTATGAGCGGATCCGTGGGGCAGAAGATAATTGTTCCCCACGAACTGGTGAGGATCGAATATCTTGATATGATAAGATAAAAAATATTAAAGGAGAGGATTTGTAATGAAGTTCAAAAGAATCATTGGTTTTGTTGTGGCTTTTGTCTCTGCTTTTATTATGGTGCAGAGCACTTCACTGGCGCAGACGCCCACCGGAGTCGAAAAAACCGTCTATGCCATGGGAAGCTATTCAAACTGGGACGGTGTTACCAACGTGGCACAGTTTGCAGGGCCTGACGGGAATCTGTATTTTGCTGTGGATTCGGATTCTGTTGTCAAGGTTTATAAGACAAAGGACGGAGCTGTTGTAGGAGACGCGGTTACTTTGACTAAGCCCCATCCTCAGTTTGGTACCGTGATCTGCGATGGAGACGGAAACTATTATCTTGTTACGGGCGAAACAAACAATGACGATAGTTCAACAAATACTGAAACTATTTTTATCTCTAAATTTGACAGTGCCGGTGGTCTGATAAGAACGGTCGGGGAATCCGGATCGGGCTATAGCGGAGGAACCTGGAATACCAAGCAGCCTTTCAGAGCAGGTAACTGTGATGCTGCTATATCAAATGATATTCTTTTGGTTTTCTACGGCCGTCAGATGTACAACGGTCATCAGAGCTGCGATGTTTTTGCCGTAAAGTTGAGTGATCTGTCAAGTATTGATGATTATTATCTGAACGGTGCTATATACCAGTCCCATAGCTTTGCCCAGAGAGTAGTTCCCACGGACAGCGGATTTGTTCTGGCAAGCGAAGGCGATGCTTATAGCAGAGGTTTTGTGATTTATAATGTTGATGTCCCAAAGAAAGAGACTAAGGGGGATCTGGTTTTTAATTTCTGGGTAAAGGAAGGTGCTCTTGATGAATACAATATGAGCATCGTTAATTACAATTATGCCAAAATGGGTGGCCTGGCACTTCTCCCGAACGGAAATGTTGCCTTTGCGGGACAGTCTGTTAAATCCCTCAGTTCCGCCGCAAATGAGGAGGCAGAGAATATCTTCATACAGATTATGGCAAAGGGAGGAGATCTGAATTCTGCAAGCGGTTATATTACAAGCGGAACCAGATCCGGACTCGGAGGTTCCAACGGCCGTGATAATGTGACCGATTACGGTGTAAAGTGGCTTACTTCATATGAAAAGGGTACGACGGTGGACAATGTTCAGATAGCCGCAGCCGGAGATAAGATAGTAGTTCTTTACGAACTCTATCAGAACTATAAATCTACCGGAGTGTACTATATCATTCTGGACCAGGCGGGAAATGTTAAGGAAGGTCCCTCCCTTTATTCCGCAGATGCAAAGCTGAATCCCTGCGAAACACCTGTAAGCAAGGGAGGAAAGGTTTATTGGGTAGGCAATAAGAACACCTATGGAGATGATCAGGTTTATCTGTATACTCTTGATCTTGCCGGAGCTCCCGACTATGCGGAGGGCAAGCATTTAGAGTGGGGATATTCCAACGGAAAATCCTATTGGTATGAAAACGGCCGCAAGCAGGGAACCTATGATGATCCAAACGGTGTTATAGGAGACGGAACCGTACGAGGCCGTGAGATCTACGATCCCGCAACAGGCGCGTGGTATTGGCTTGATTCCTGTTATAACGGTGCAAAGGCTATAGGCAAGGAAGTGTGGATGCCCTATGTATTCCAGGGTGAAGATAAATGGGATGATGCGAAGATCAGAAAGGCTGCTGACAGCTGTGATGAAGGCATGAGAGATCTGGTGTACTACACTATAAAGAATCATAAAGGAAAGTGGGTCCGCTATGATGAGAACGGCAAGATGCTGAAGGGCTGGGTAACCATAGAGGGTGCCCTTGCGGAGAAGTATCCCGATCAGGCCGGAAATACATATTACTATGATAACATTACCGGCCTGATGGCAAGAGGTGAGATCACCTTAGATGGAGTTACTTACCACTTCAATGAAACAACGGGAGTAAGAGATTAGAATATAACTTAGTGTGGACCGGCGCCAGGCTCAGTATATAGAAAACTGACAGATTCCATTATTTCTTTGAAATCTATTACACATTTTCCGTTGTAGATTCCGACAGGAACCTTCTCATCAAGACCATAGATAGAAACATCGGGATCATCACAGAATGTGTAAACTATGACTTTGCGCCGATCCGGGTCAACCAGCCAATATTCAAGTACTCCGGCGTTTCTGTACTTTTCTGTTTTTATATTCATATCTTTTTTTCTGCTGGATGGGGACAGAATTTCCACAACGAAGTCAGGGCTTCCAAACAGCCTGTCCATCTTAATCTTATTTCTGTCACATACGACAAATACATCAGGCTGGACGATGGTCTTTTCATCACAGTCAAGCTGAACATCT
>CACXGM010000234.1 GCA_902767075.1 uncultured Lachnospiraceae bacterium | reverse complement strand
TTTTCACTATCCGATGCTGCCCTGATTGCATTTGACAGGGCATTATTCAAGATAACCCCGATATCAATGGATTCCACCTTCCCGCTTGACGGATAGTGAAAACTTTCAATGAACTCCATCCCCGCTTCCTCAGCCTCACGCCTCTTCTCGGAAATCACAATGTCTGTAACCGGATTCCCTGTCTTTGCGTTGATCTCCGGCATGGGAAACCCGTTTTGCCACTCATTAAGATAGGCAACAGCCTCATCATTATCACCTTTTTCAAGCAGGTTCCCTAAAACCATGATGTGGTCATTGATATCATGTCTGATCCCACGGATATTCGCATAAAGATTCTCGATAATATGCACATGCCCGGACAATTCTTCCACCTGCTTTGAGACCAAAGCATTCTGCATAGCATCTTCCTGCGACTTCTTTATCTGCTGATAGGAATGCATGACCGTGATAGTAGCAATAAACGCTATCACGCCAAATAATGCACGGATTCCATCGTAAACCGGATACGCACCCCAAACATACTCTCCCGATACATTTGCATAAGCATCAGACAAAAATAAACAGATCCAATATCCGGCAATTATAGCCACATAAGGCGAGATAAGCAGAGGCAATTCCCTCCACTCCACCTGTTCACCCTTCCTTATATAAATTTTTTCTGAAATATAGATTTCCAGAAAGAGGAATACATTTTCTATAACAACCAACATGGTCAAAGCAACTATAAAAAGAATAAACTGCTTTACTGTGTTCCCTTCTGCATTTCCATAAGTCAAGCTACTTATCAATGTCCACGGTAGCATTGAAACCACATACGATATCCAAATAAACATGTATATTGTCAGTGACAGAAAAATCTTCTGTGGAATATTTATTCCTTCAAAAATTAGGGATGCAAGGCATACCAAAGTAATTCCGGTAATATAAGGCACAGCTCCTGACACGGAAGAGGAAAACGGTATTCCATACAAAGTAGCCATTGCCACAAAGAACACAACGCCTGTTATGACCGCCACCTTTCTTGTTTTCACATACGGGATATAGAATTTTGCTACAAGGATGGCGCTTATAAAGAATCCGGCTATGGCAGATATCGTATTCGCCCAATCCCACATCCTCTCCATACTCATGCATCTATCCTCCTGCGGCTGTATTCCATATATGCTTTAAGGAAACCGTCATATTCCCTTCTCGCAATCGGAATATTGTCGCCTCCAAGCGTTGTTACCGATGTCCTGTCATACCGTTCCACATATTTCATATTCACAAGGTACGACCTGTGAATACGATAGAAATCCTTCCCCACAAGCCCTTCCAGAGCCGACAATTGACCATAGTATTCTATGTTTTCGTCCTTCATGTGAAGGATGGTCTTCCTGTCATACACCTCTGCATATAAGAGCCGTGAAAGATTGATGCGGATATGTGAAGTACCGGACTGAATGTCAATATACTTATCATGATTTCCAGCTATATTTCCATATTGTTCCAGTTCTTTCCGGGCATCATCCAACACTTCTTTCAGCTTTTTATCTGAAACCGGCTTCACAAGAAAGTGAAATGCATGAAGATCGAATGAATTAAACACCTGGTCTTCCTCCCCGGTAATAAAGATAAGTATCTTTCTCCAATCCCTGTCTCTAAGTGTCTTTGCCACATCCATACCGTTAATCTGCGGCATTCTAATATCAAGTAACAGAATATCCGGCAGCTCATCCGCATCCAGCAGTTCTTTTCCGGAAGCATACGTAATAATCTCTGCATCAGGGCAGATTTTCCCAACTTTCTCGGCGAGGATGGCGCATATTCTTTTTTCATCATCACAAATAGCAATTCTCATGGTATTTCTCCCGCAGGGTATACTATATAGATATTATCGGTTATTACGCTTCGTTTATTTTCCCAATGTAGTGAACGGTCGATTTTTTGCAGTGAACGGTAAGATATGCACAAAAAAGCCCGCAGTCACCCACATATCGTAGAAAACCACGGCCCCACCTTGTTTGTACAAAATTTCAAGGAGTCTATTGCTTGTTATTGGGTTTTACATATCTCTTTCCCCGTGTGCTTCCGGTTGTTTCTATCATCCCGAGCTCTATAAGTTCTTTCAGGAGCTGTCGGGTTCTTGATCCTTTTAATCCAACTAATTCCGAAATATCATCAGACCTGTATTCTTTGCCGGATTCCATAACAGAGAGTATCTGCTGATGCCGGTCTTTTAAATCTGTCGAATCTGCCGAATCTGCCGATCGGCGAATCGGCAGATTGTTAGAATCCAATGGAAGCGTCAGTATTGTTCGATCCGGAGTTCCGCCACCGAACATTTCCTCAACTATGGGAGCATTTAGTCCGGCATCCTTCCATGCCTGGAAAATATCAGGAACTCCTGATCCGGCATGCTCTCCATAACCTAATAGATTAAACATCTTAAATAATCCCTTGTTTCTCGGCTGCGAAATACCGCCTTTCAGCATCTGCTTTTTACCTGCTATGATCGTTCCCGGGTTTGCAAGTGTAATCTTATCAGGGTATTTCTCTATGATCACGCTCCAAGGCTGATAGAAATCCGTATTGACAAGACAATTTACAAGAGCCTCCCTGACGGCATCGTGCATAGGCGTTTCATCCACACGTACCTGATTAACGAGCTTAAACGGCTTTTTAAGGTCAAGAACAAGCTTTGCGGAAACACGATTAAAGAAATCATACACATTCCCGGACCATTCCGGCTCCTGGGAGTATATGCGATCTGTCCAACGGATATTCGGATCCATGTGTTCCCTGTAATCAAGAAAATACTCCGGATACTCTCTTGTGATCCGTAGTTCCTTTCCAAACATCAAAAGCCCGGCTGCCGTAGGCTTTAAAGTCTCTCCTTCATCATTTAAGGCTCCGATCTGAACAAGAAAATCAGAATCGTTCATTTTACTCCATGCTGATCCTTCATGTTTTGCATTATAACGGATCCGGTAGGACTTAATCGTATCCTGGTCAAAATCCGGTTTGCGATCTAACACTCTTTCATCGGGACTTTCCTCGGACGCATCACGGATCATGGCCTTTACTTCGGGCTCTGTGCAGCGATAGTCGCCTTCATGATCCCGTCGGAACGTGGAACCAAAGACATCATTGTTTATATAAACCGGTCGCTGAAAACGCGTTGCCCGAGGAACCTTTATGGCCAAAACTACATCTTCACCAACCATATACTCTTCGACATCGCTCTCTGATATGAGACATAGAGAAACCTTTGTTTTATTATGAATGGTATCCCAGAAATCCTTTTTCAGCTTTGGCAGATTTCTAAGACCTGTGGTTTTCCATGATCCATCTTTTCTCTCCACGGCACCGCAAATAATACAACCGCCATAGGAATTTGCAAAAGAAGAGTAGGTATCCCAAAGGGATCCCGGCAGCCCACCGTTTGCAGCTTTCGCTTCGAGACGATTTCCCTCTCTGTATTCATCAAAACGCTTAGGATCAAAATCCATGCGAAAAACCTCCTTAATTAGTCATCCTGGTTCAGCTGGTCGTATGCTTCCTGTAATTCTTCGATCTTTTTTCTTAACCGGGCTTTCTGAAGATCTTTTTCAGTTCGATCCACGATACCCTGCGGGAATGTCCATTCCCAATTATGGTATGAATCTAGGATCTCTTTTCTCTCTCCTTCAGAGGATGCAATCTCAAGCTCTGACTGTACCTGGGAATATACTTTATACCATTCCTCCATGTATTTATATATCTCGTCTTTGAAATCAACGGAAATACATAGTCCAGGCGGCTGATCATCGGGTGTTTTTCCAATCCTCATATTAAATGTGTTTTCCAATTCGAACATAGCAAACATAGCCCCTATATAGCTCGTGGTTACCGGATCTGTCAATGCAAGCGTGCTAACATCCAGCGCAGATGCAATTCGTTTTAACATATCGGGCTTGGGTTTTCTTGCGCCGTTTTCATATTTTTGCACTCTGTCTGCATTAAGACCGATTTTTT
>CACXGM010000233.1 GCA_902767075.1 uncultured Lachnospiraceae bacterium | reverse complement strand
TGGGTTCCGATCTTTCCGGTACCCACCACGCCAACGGTCAGGTCCCTGATCTCTCTTCCGATATTTCCGGGGAGGGAATAGTCCATTCCCTCGGCACGCTTGATGATGGATTTCATCCTGCGCAGCACCATCAATATCAGCATCACGGTGTAGTCCGCCACGCTGCCTGTTGAATACGCCACATTGCTCACCAGCATACCATACTTTTTTGCGGCTTCAAGATCAATATGATCATAACCAATGGTTCGTGTGGAAATATGCTTGACTCCGGCCTTTTTCCACGCTGCTATGATCTCCTCTGTAGCGGGCTGTGTTATGATGGACACTCCCTCGCACCCTTCCGCGAGGTGTGCATTTAGAGCATTCTGTGCCTCTCTTATGGGCACGATCTCCACTCCGTACTGTTTCCCAAATTTTTCAAAATAAAACGCTTCATCAAAATCGCGATAATTATATGCAGCTATCTTCATGTGATGTGTCCTGCCATAGTCAGATTTTCGTTCGCTTCACGGCCTGTGTATCTTAAAAGAGTTTTTATACAGGGGGCATTTCCTCAGGTCTTGCAGGCTCTACGATGATCTTGAATCCCATTGCTCCGAAATGTGCCTTCATAAATGCAAGGGGTGCTTCGGGAGTAATGGTAAACTGAGGATCGTTACAGTTTCTGGTGGAAGTATGTGTCATGTGAACAGTGTGTGTTCCGAAGGGAAGCACTATTCTGACGCTCTCCTTGTTCGCAAGGTGTCCAAAGGGTTCTCCGTCGATGTAGATTCCCATTCCTACAGCCATTCCCATCATGTTACCCATGCGGTAGAGCTGCAAAGCACCGCAGCCTTCGGTAGCAAGGGGCTGACCGCACTGCTGGCAAACCTTTGTGTTTTCATCTCCGTTAAAAACGTGGCCCTGAGAGCATTTGTACCTGATCTTCATTTCTCTTTCTCCTTTACCTATATCATTAATAATCTGTACGTATAGTTTTTTCTAAAACCCGTACCGATTTATTATACCTTCTTTTCCCCAAACTGTCATTACACAAGTAATAACTATTATGTTATACTTATGTGAAATATGGGAACCCGCATAGGAGGATGAATATGAATACCGAAATTGATAAGATAAGGTCAAGTTTTTTCTTTTCCGCAAATAGCGAGGCATATCAGGATGCTTTTTTGTCCTGGGTTATTTTGAATTACAACTCGGATGAAAACCCCGATGTAAAAAGATTCTCCAAGTACTTTCTAGAAAAACTTCTGAATGATTTTTCTGACGAGACCACCCTCAAAATAGCCGGAAGTGTCGAGTTGAAAAGACAGGTGCATGATTCCGATATTAATGTGATCGTAAATACCGATCAGGGAAAGCATTTGATCATTATCGAGGATAAAGTGGGCTCTGCCATCCACTCCAGCAACAAGAAAAACAAAGATGACGATGACAAGTATGATACCCAATTACTAAAATATTTTGATTTTTTCCTTAATGATAAAAAATATACCGATTATTTCCTTGAAAACCGAGTTCATTTATTTGTTTACAAGAACCAGTTTATTGATAACTTCGAGATAAACCAGATAAACAAATCCAATAGAGACTCTTTGAATTATTTGAAGCTCTTCAAAGAAAACATAAAGCTGAAAATAGATGAGGAAAATAATAAAGTATTTACAGACGGAAATATTTCACTCAAAGAAAAAAACCGCAAAAAAAGATTGACACTGTTGGAAGAGAAAAAAAACAAAGTAGATGAATTAATAAAAGAGAGAACTGAATTCGAATGGATTCCATTGGGTTCCGAGGAAATTTATTCTCTTTTTGATAAGTACTACTCTAAACTGAAGGAAAAAACCGATAATGCACTCATTGATGGATATTTTCAGATGCATAAACTGAAATACGATGAATATAAACGGATAAACTCTAGTTATAATCTAACTAACGATGATGGTTTATTTGAAATATTGTGGAATGATCGATCCTGGCTCTGGGAGGTTTTCTTTTATGAATTAACCGATAAAATATTCGGAAACAAAGATAAAATTAATGACGGCAGCAACGGCGGATGTATCGAAGTAGCGCCTGCCAGCACCGGCTTCTATTGGATATGGGCTTTCCATTCCGAGCATGATTTATTTAGTATCAACATAGATGCCAGAACAATAATTAAATCAATTCTAAAAAAAGGAGTTATTTCTATAAGTATAAATATAGGAAATCCCAAATATGGTAACGAAGATATATTCGAACTGAAATTAAATGAGAAAAACAAACCCACAAATGAAGCCGGAGTCAAGAAAAGAAGTGAACATGCTATAAAGATACAAAACGCTGTCACAGAAAACTATAAAGGGAACTATAAGCACAATGATAAATGGAAAAAAGATATCGAAAAATGGAATCATGCTAATAAAATCGATTTGAAATCAAAGTTGAATAATACAATCACACAATTTGACTTTGAATTATCGGAGAATAGCGTCGAGAAGGTAGCAGATGCCATAAAAGAAGTTTTAGATTTCACTAAAGAATATATTTATACTATACCAATCAAAAAATAAAGGCGTTAAAACTATTTTCCAATACAAAACGAGGGCCGATAACGACCCTCGTTTTTCATATCATTTTCTAATTGGATTTTCTATCAGGCTTTCTATTAAGCCTTTCCGTCGGAGCCGAGAACATGGATGATCTTATGAGCTACCATATCCTTTACAGCCTGACGTGCGGGCTTTAAGTACTGTCTGGGATCGAAGTGATCGGGATGCTCTGCAAAGTACTTGCGGATGGTACCGGTCATGGCAAGCCTGATGTCGGAGTCGATATTGATCTTGCAGACTGCCAGGGTAGCTGCCTTGCGGAGCTGCTCCTCGGGGATACCTACAGCATCGGGCATATTGCCGCCGTACTGATTTACCATCTTTACAAACTCCTGAGGAACGGATGATGATCCGTGGAGAACGATGGGGAATCCGGGGAGACGCTTGATGCACTCTTCAAGTACGTCAAAGCGGAGCGGCGGGGGAACGAGAATTCCGTCAGCATTTCTGGTGCACTGTTCGGGAGTGAACTTGTATGCGCCGTGGGATGTTCCGATAGCGATGGCCAATGAGTCGCAGCCCGTACGTCCGACGAACTCTTCCACCTCCTCGGGTCTGGTGTAGCTCTCCTTTCCGGATTCTACCACAACTTCATCTTCGATACCTGCAAGGGTACCGAGCTCTGCCTCTACCACAACGCCGTGAGCATGTGCATACTCAACAACCTGCTTTGTAAGGGCGATATTGTCCTCGAAAGACTTGGAGGAAGCATCGATCATAACGGATGTGAATCCGCCATCGATGCATGACTTACAGAGTTCAAAGGTATCACCATGATCCAGGTGAAGTGCAATGGGGATCTCAGGATTTTCCTGAACTGCCGCCTCAACCAGCTTCACCAGATAAGTGTGATTGGCATAGGCGCGGGCTCCCTTGGAAACCTGCAGGATAACAGGGCTCTTGAGCTCGCCTGCCGCTTCCGTTATTCCCTGAACGATCTCCATGTTGTTTACGTTGAAAGCTCCGACAGCATATCCGCCGTTGTATGCTTTCTTAAACATTTCTGTGGTTGTAACTAAAGCCATTCTTTTTCCTCCTTAAATGTAATTATTCTATGTGTTTTTGTAAGGATTTTACTCCTCGCAGATACTCTTTCAGTATATTACAGTTTGATTTGTTTGTAAAACTTCAATTTTTTAATGAAATTTATTGACTTATTGCTTGTTTTTGTAGATAAATTCTCAATAATATGGTACTATTAGTTCTGTATCTAATTAATTCTGAGCGGTGAGTTTTTGCTTCATGTGGGGGGCCTAATCTGTAGTAAATGGAGGCTATTATGGGACTGATCAGTACGAATGAAAAATGTATCGGTTGTAACAAATGTATCCGGGCCTGCAGCTGCATCGGCGCGAACGTTGCTGTTGAAAAGGATCGCGGAAACGTTATCGAAGTAGACCCGAAAAAATGTATCGCCTGCGGTGCATGTATCGATGCCTGCGAGCACGGTGCAAGAGAATATGTCGATGATGTTGACAGGTTCTT
>CACXGM010000232.1 GCA_902767075.1 uncultured Lachnospiraceae bacterium | reverse complement strand
TCAAAAAAAGCAGGCTCTGGGCCTGCTCTGCGCGCTTCCTGCGAGAATCGAACTCACAACTGACCCTTAGGAGGGGCCCGTTATATCCATTTAACTAAGGAAGCAAATATTCCCCGAAAAAGCGATGCCGACTTACATCTCATCATCGGGATAATTGATATTGCCCTGAAGCCAGATGACACCTTTAAATCTTCTGCCTACCTGCGGCTCACCAAACAAATCTATTATATTGATTGCCACATCAAAAGTCAAATCATTACAGCAAATAGTAAGAATATATATTTCCTCGCCGGTAATGTGGTTTTCCACCTTGCGGAAAGCCATGATATCGCCGATCACCGAATACTGATCGCACTCCACTCCGTAGGGCATAAAGGATGTATCCACGATGGAATACACATCCTCATTTTTTATCCTCTTGGATATGATATTGTAGGTGTCCATATCCTCGAGAGTAAGAGTCTCAATGGCTTCTTCGTCACCGTTTTTTGCAGCCGCAAGAAGCTTTGCCCTCTCGTTTGCATCGAAGGGGTTCATTGTCTTTTGCTCATTCTCGGGTTTATACAGTGGGATCAGGACGGAGCCCTTGATCGAAAGACCTGAAAAGGTAACGGAGGTTCCCTTTATGGGAAGTCTTCCGGAAGCCTGGGCCTTCATATAGGGGATCCTGTTTTTTACATAGAATATTACTGAAATCCCAACCTTCAGATCGTCACAGACACCGGCATAGGAATCCTCTCCCGCATGCTTTTCCACGGAAATATCTTCATAAGAAGTAACCCCCGTACCATCCAGGTAGGGGAAATAGTATTCCAGGTGAAACTTGTCTTCCTGATCAAAGGTACCGCACACGGACAAACCCATGCTGTCGGCATATTCTCTGGAAAACTCCGCGGCCATGGTTTCGTCGTCAATCAGTGTATATCCGTGCCTCTGATGCTTCTGTATGCAGTCAAGCACAATATCCTGAATCTCTTTTCTGTTTTTCTTGCTAAAGCCTATCGCTCTCAGATATCTGTGCACCGCTGTGCTCCTCTGTTTCCGGACTGTCTTCGGGATTCTTTTCGGATGAAGCGGATGTGACCACCTTGTACAAAAAGATCATTATCAAAATTCCCAGCAGGAAGAATATGGCTCCGAAGATCACCATGATCAGCGATATTCTCGCTTTGTTATCGTCCGAAGCCATATCCCATCCGCACGAGAATCCTGTTATCAGTCCTGCGACGAGAAATCCCCCGCCGCATACTGTGAACAAAAATTGAAATGTCATCCCAACGGGAAGTAATACTTTATTGTTCAAATCACTTTACCGGAAGAACCTTGTCTTTGCCGCCCATGTAAGGCTGTAATGCCTTGGGGATATTGATGCTGCCGTCCTCGTTGACATTGTTCTCGAGAAGAGCAATGAGTCCTCTGGGGGTGGCAAGTACTGTATTGTTAAGTGTGTGTACAAGATAAGTTCCGTCTGCGCCCTTGGTACGGATGCCCAGTCTTCTTGCCTGAGCGTCTCCGAGAGTGGAACAGGATCCTACTTCGAAATACTTTTGCTGACGGGGGCTCCATGCCTCAACGTCGCAGGATTTAACCTTCAGATCTGCCAGATCTCCGGAGCAGCACTCAAGAGTACGTACGGGGATATCCAGACTTCTGAAGAATTCTACGGTGTAGGACCACATCTTGTTGTACCAATCCATGGATTCTTCAGGCTTGCACAGAACTACCATCTCCTGCTTCTCAAACTGGTGAACACGGTAAACACCGCGCTCCTCGATTCCGTGGGAACCAACCTCTTTTCTGAAGCAGGGTGAATAAGAAGTCATGGTGATGGGAAGCTTCTCCTCCTCAACGATCTGTCCCTTGAAGCGTCCGATCATGGAGTGCTCGGAGGTTCCGATGAGATACAGATCTTCGCCCTCTATCTTGTACATCATGGCTTCCATCTCTGCGAAGCTCATAACACCGTTTACAACGCTGGAGCGGATCATGAAAGGAGGAATGCAGTAGGTGAAGCCCTTGTCGATCATGAAATCTCTTGCATAGCTGATCATTGCGGAATGAAGCCTTGCAGCGTCTCCTATGAGATAATAGAATCCGTTTCCGCTGGTACGTCCTGCTGCATCCTTGTCAAGGCCGCCGATCTTCTCTAAGATATCTGCGTGATAAGGCACCTCAAATGCTGGAACTACCGGATCGCCGAATTTTTCTATCTCAACATTCTCGGTATCATCCTTTCCGATGGGAACGGACTCGTCGATGATGTTGGGGATCTTCATCATTATGGAAGTAACCTTCTCCTGAAGTTCGGGCTGCTTTGCTTCCAGCTCTGCGAGTCTCTTGGCATTAGCGGCAACCTGTGCCTTTAAGCCCTCAGCTTCTTCCTTTTTGCCCTGTGCCATAAGAGCACCGATCTCCTTGGAGATCTTGTTCTTGGCATTTCTGAGATCATCGCCTTCCTGCTGAGTCTTTCTGAGCTCTTTATCCAGCTCTATTACTTCATCAACCAGAGGAAGCTTTTCATCCTGGAACTTCTTTTTGATATTCTCCTTTACCACCTCAGGGTTCTCACGTAGAAACTTAATGTCTATCATCTTAATACTCCATTCCCGGCATAGCCGAAATTACTTTTTATCTGGGAAGTTTAACGGCCATAGCCTGCTTAAGTGCCTGTGCCTCTTCCGTTCCGAGTTCCACTTCCACCTGTCCTTCCACCACATTTTTAGAATAAATGTAGTTCATGGTTGAAGTGTGAACCGAGTTAAGCATAAATCCGTTGTTTTTTTCGTCAAGCATCACCACTACGAAGCTGAGCTGACCGCCCATCTGATCCAGGGCGTCATACTTTACCAGCGCCACCTTCTGGTATGCCATCTGCAACCTCTTGAATATGGTTTTGATATAGGCCTTGTGCTCGGAGGTCTCGCTCATAAGATATCTGTTTTCTTCGATGATCTTTGCGATCTCGCTCTCAAGGCTCTCTCCGTCGCTGCCGCTGCAGAGCGCTTCAAGCCTTTCCTCCAGACGCCCGGTCTTTTTCTTATTCAGAACCAGCAATACCGCCAATGCGATGACGACGATCAGCAGCACCGCCAGCGCTATCACCAGATATCCCGGGTCAAAACCTTTTACTCCAAATAGTATTTCTAAAAGTTCGCTTTCCATCCGGCCCTCTCGTAATCCTTTTAGTTGTTGAGTTTATCCACGATCTTGTCAAAATCGTCTGTACTGTAGAACTCGATGTTGAATGAACCTGCACCGTTGCCTTTTCCGTTGATGGTGACCTTGGTTCCGAGAACCTTCTTTAATTTCTCCGCAACGTCATTGTAGAAGATCTGAAGCTTTTCGTCGGTAACTGGCTTTTCCTTGACGGGCTTGTCCAGCTGCTTTACCAGCTTTTCCACGTCGCGGACGCTTAACTTTTCGTCAAAAGCACGCTGTGCCAGCTCATACTGCTTTGCGGGATCGTCTACTGCCAGAAGAGTTCTGGCGTGTCCCTTGCTCAGCATCTCGTCCACGATCATCTGCTGCACTTCGGGGCAGAGCTTCAAAAGTCTCATTGAGTTGGTGATCTCCGAACGGCTCTTACTTACCTTCTCAGCGATCTCGTCCTGCTTTAAGTTAAACTTTTCAGCAAGCTCTTTGTATGCGTTGGCTTCTTCGATCGCATTCAGGTCTTCTCTCTGAATATTTTCGATCAGGGAGATCTCCACGATCTCCTGCTCGGTGTAATCCTTGATGATAACAGGTACTTCCTTGAGTCCTGCCAGTTTTGATGCTCTCCAGCGTCTCTCACCTGCGATTATCTCGTAGTGATTCTTTCTATCCTGAACCACAAGGGGCTGAAGCACGCCGAACTGCTTGATGGAATCTGCCAGTTCCTGAAGAGCGTCCTCGTCGAATTTTCTTCTGGGCTGCTCACGGTTCGGCTCGACCATGGTGATCTTCACCATAGTGGCACCTTCCATGCTGCCATGTGCCTGCTTCTGCTCATCTGCGGGCTTTGAAGCGGCAGGGGCAGTTTTCTTTCCTGCGGGGATCAGTGAATCAAGTCCTTTACCTAAACCTTTTTTAGCCATTTTGCTTTCTCCTTGAGAAAAAACCTTCGTTTATTTATTGTGCTCTATTACTTCCTTTGCCAGCTCCCTGTAGGCCTCTGCGCCTGCTGACTTGGAATCGTAAACGGTAATGGGCTGTCCGTAGCTGGGTGCCTCTGCAAGTCTGATGTTTCTGGGGATCAGCGTGTTGTAGATGTGATGATTGAGGTTTTCCTTAACATTCTCCACAACCTGCTGTGAAAGATTGGTACGTCCATCGTACATTGTAAACACAACGCCATCGATGTTGAGATCGGGATTTAATCTCTCTCTTACAAGATTGATGGTGTGGATCAGCTGGCTCACTCCTTCCAGCGCATAGTACTCACACTGAATGGGCACGATGACTCTGTTTGCGGTAGTCATGGCGTTGATGGTGAGCATATTGAGGGAAGGCGGGCAGTCGATGATCACATAATCATACTCATCCGCAATATAATCCATTTCCTTCTTCAATATAAAGGATTTGTCGTCGCGATCCAAAAGGTCCACTTCCGCGCCTGCCAGATTAACATTGGAGGGAAGAAGCGAAACATTTTCCGCAACATTCTTGATGATGGCCTCCTGAAGACTGCATTCCTCCAGGATCAGCTCGTATACTGTATTTTCAAGCTCGTTTTTGTTAACACCGAATCCACTGGTGGTATTTCCCTGCGGATCCATATCGATCACCAGCACCTTTTTGCCGGTCTCCGCGATTGCTGCAGAAAGGTTGATGGATGTGGTGGTCTTGCCCACTCCGCCCTTCTGGTTGGTAATAGCGATTATATTGCTCATTTGACTGAATGCCCCTTGTAAAATAATTAGTTTCTATGATAAACGCCCTAATAGTATATCACGTGAAACATTTTTGTGAAACATATTTTATTTTTTTGTATATTCGTCGTCCGGATTGGGCCAAAGCCTGAAACAAGGGTATCCTCCGTATTTATTGTGATCGGCGGTCCACACCTCCAGCTGACCGTTGTCCACGCGCTTGCATATCCTCCAGGTATCGACATTGCTGAAGTATTTATCTCTGTCGGGAATCTTGCCGGATCGTTTTATCTTGAACTGTGGAACAAGGGAATTGTTGTGGTTAGTCGTGCTGACGCCGAGTTCAGAGTTCAGTGTTCCGTAGAATCCCGTGGTACCGTTTGATTTACCGAATTCCGCCACAGTACCGTGGAAGCAGTTGGGGATCTTGGCTGTTTTTCGCTGATCCTCGTTTGCCACTACCAGATACACTTTGTATTTTTCCGTTACGCCATTATACGTGGCAGTGACTTCCGTGCTCGTCTTATTCCATTTTTCCCACTTGTCAAAGGCGTCTTCATTTGCGGCAAAGGCCACATAGCAGGATGTTGCGATCCTCTCAGCTGTCCAAAGGTCCTTTGACCTGCGGGACTTGTTGACGTTTTTGATCAGCATGGGAGTGATCACACCCACCAAAACAGCAATGATGGCCACCACGATGATGATCTCCAGCAGCGTAATACCGGCGTTGTTAGAGTTACCCTTTTTCAAACGACTAAACATTTTCTTTCACCTACCTATCTTGAAAAAAAGTTGTTTATCTTCGCCAATAGTGTATCTCTGTCAATCGTTTTAAGTAAGTAGTCCACCGGCGAAAGCCCTACAACAGAGAGAACGCTCTCCCTGTCCCCGTGCCCCGTAAGAAACATTACCGGTATCTGACCTGTCTCGCTGTCGCTCCTAAGCATCGATAAAACCTGCGGCCCGTTAGCTATGGGCATTTCATAATCCAACAGGATCAGATCCGCTTTGTTCTTGGTGAGAAAACTGATTGCCTGAACTCCGTTAGATGCCATTCCCACGTGATAACTCCCCTTAAGCCACTCATATACGGTTCTCATATAGGTTATATCATCATCCACTATGAGAACTGTTTTCTTTCTCTTATCTCCCGTGTTTTCGTCCAGGTATTGGCTCACCCTTTTCATCAGCTTGTCTATATCGAGGGGTCTCTTGAACCATTCTGTGACGGTATGCTCGGGAATCGTCTTTTTCAGAACATCGTACTGCTGCTCATCTCCGATGAGGATCAGGCCTATCTCCTTATCCTGCACGGTGTCCTTTAGATAAACCAAAGTCTCTGCGATCGAATCCATCTCTTCGCTCATGAAAAAGATGATGAGCTCCATTGATTCAGCGTGGGTCTTTATCTCTTTGATGTCTGTGTGAGAGAATTCCGGCTTGATACCGATCCCCTCAAGTTTAGTCATAAGACTCTTTGCCAGAAAACTGTCGGTCGCACTGATGATCACCACTTTGCCGCCATTTTCTTTGCTGTCCATTACATCCTCCAGATTTTCCAAGTTTTGATTTATATCTTATCCCTTTTTAACCTATTATTAAATAGATGTTGTGAATAATTATAGCACAATTTTATATCAGCGGATGCGACAAAAAGAATCATTAAACTGCTGCTTCTTGTAACAGAGTCGGTAAGAATATATAATTTATTTCAAAGTCCGGGCATTTTTTACATGCATGCCCCTTTTATTTAAGGAATAGGAAGATGAACACACATAACTTTTTTCTGATCGTGCAGTATATCACTGTAAGCGTTCTGTTTGTCGAAGTACTGATCGTTTTTTCACGCTGGAAGAATTCGATGCATTCGTACCTCTTCTTTGCATGTCTCGCTTCATTTATCAGTAACCTCGGATACCTCTTTGAAATGAATGCGGGCTCTGAAGAAACATATCTCACCGCTCTTAAATTCTCTTATCTCGGAAGAGTCTGGATCGCCTTTGCCTTTTTCCTTTTCTCCGCCAAGATCTGCCGGATAAGGATTCCAAAGGCGCTCATTACAGTGCTTACGATAGTGCTCGTGGGTATCTATGCCACTGTTCTGGCTTTGGGAAGTGTGAACCTGTTTTATCCCGAGTACACCTTCGCGGCGGATCCGCCCTTCCCAAGATTTTCACACACCAACGGTACTCCCCATGATGTGATGATGGTGATGAACATTGTGTTTGCGTTCCTTGGTATCGGCTGGCTGGTCATTGCCCTCATCAGGGAAAAGTCTAAAGCAATGAAGTCACGCTTCATTATGCTTCTTCTGGCACTCGGGATTCAGGGCGTAACGTTTATCCTTCAGATCTTTAAGGTGTTCAAGGTGTCGGAGTATTACGACATCACCATGCCCGGCGCTCTCTTCGGAACGATTTTCATGCTCATCGGTATACTGCGTTTCAACCTGCTGGGAATCGCTGAGATCGCTCGTGATTTCGTGACTGACAGAATTTCCGAAGCCATTATCGCAGTAGATAAAAACGGCCGTATTGAATATTTTAACGAGCCTGCAGCTGAGATTTTCCCCGAGTTTGCTGGTCTTAAAACCAAAAAAGACCGCAGGAATCATTCTTCCGCGGCGAATACCCTTGAAACCATCACCGAGTCCATCAATGCCGGCGATACCATTAAGATAAATGATCGCATTTATACTCCCGAGGTAAACGACCTTTTATACGAGGGGGAAAATTACGGAAAAATCTATGCCCTAGTAGATGATACAGAGCATTATCTTTATATGGAGGAGCTGCAAAAGCAGCGTGACATCGCAGACAGGGCAAACGAAGCAAAGAGCCGTTTTCTTGCCAATATGTCCCACGAGATAAGGACCCCCATTAACGCAGTGCTGGGTATGGATGAGATGATCCTTCGCGAGGCTTCCGACAAAACCATCAGGTCCTATGCCTCCGATATCATGTCAGCCGGAAAAACGCTTTTGTCCCTCATTAACGATATCCTGGATCTGTCCAAAGTTGAAGAGGGCAAGATCGAGATCATTCCCGTTCAATACGATCTATCAAACCTTATCGCCGACCTGGTGAATATGATCCGCGACAGGGCTGCAAATAAGGGTTTAAAACTTGAAGTCAATGTCAGTAAAGATATCCCCCGCACCCTTCTCGGTGACGAAATCCGCATAAGACAGTGTGCAATGAACCTTTTGACAAATGCCGTTAAATACACCGAAAAAGGATCCGTCACTCTAACCGTCGGTTATGAGAGAACAGCCCCGGACAGCATAAGCCTGTGCTTTACCGTGGAAGATACCGGCATCGGAATGAAAGAGGAAGATATGGAAAACCTCTTTTCCCCGTATAAACGTATCGAAGAAAAGAGAAACCGCGCCATCGAGGGAACCGGCCTGGGCATGAGCATTACCAGACAGCTCCTTGAATTGATGGGAAGCGAGTTAAAAGTACAGAGTGAATATGGAAAGGGATCTGTTTTTTCCTTTTGCATAGATCAGACAGTTGTCAAATGGGAGGAACTGGGAGATTATCTGTCAAGACAGAACAGCTCTGCAACACAGCCCGGAGAGTATCGCGAACTCTTTCACGCCCCCGATGCAAAGCTTCTGGTAGTGGATGATACCGAGATGAATATCACCGTAATACAGAGCCTGCTAAAGCGCACCGGGATACAGATAGACTCCGCGTCCTCCGGAAAAGAAGCCATCAAACTGGCTATGGAAAAAGCGTATGATGTGATATTCATTGACCATATGATGCCTGATATGGATGGTATTGAGACCCTGCGGGCAATCCGTGAAACGGGTGAAAGCAAGAATTCTCCCGCAGTTGCCCTGACAGCAAATGCTATTTCCGGAGCCAGAGAAATGTACCTGGATGCAGGATTTACCGATTATCTTTCAAAGCCCGTGGACGGATCCAAGCTTGAAAGACTCTTAGCAGGTCTTTTGCCTGCGGATAAGATTGTAAGTCCGGACGGCAATATATCATTCGATCCTGCATCCGCATCTGATACCGGTTTCGAAGGCGACGATCCGGCAAACAAAGCCGGGGCCGGCGGTAGTATAAGCCGGGATTCACTTCCCAAGTGGCTTTCCGGCATTAATGAAATTGATGTCGAGACAGGGCTCAAAAACTGCGGATCAGCAGACGGATATATGTCCGTGCTGACAGTCTTTCACCAGACAGCCGGCCCAAAAGCAGATGAAATTGAAAAATTATATAATGATGGGGATTTTAAGAACTATACGATCAAGGTCCACGCGCTGAAGAGCTCCGCCCGTATCATCGGAGCAAGCTCCCTGTCGAGACTCGCTCTGTTTCTGGAGGAAGCGGGAAAGATCGGCGACCTTGATTATATAAAGAATCATAATGAAAAGCTTTTAAAAATGTATCGGGAGCTCGACGAAAAACTCTCCGCTCCGGAAGAAACCGAAGCCAATCTTTCTCCCATTGATGAAGCCTCCCTGAAAGAAGCCTATCAGACCATCCTGGAGATTGCAAACAGCATGGATTACGGTCTCATGGAGGACCTGCTGAGAAACCTCCACGAATACAAACTTCCCGAAAAAGACAGAATTAAGCTTTCCAGAATAGACAGCCTCCTCACCGAACTCGACTGGGACGGCATCAAAATGACCCTGGGGGACGGAGTCAAGGGGTCATAGTCTGAATATTCTGAAAATGGCCCACTGACTCCGTCCCCGTGGGTCATTTTATTTCGTCGGGGGTGGGCATGACCTTGAGGGCGCCTTTTCGGCGGATGATAACTGCTGCCGCGGAGTTTGCGAATTTCAGCATATCGTGAAGGTCACTTTCCGTCAGGTCATCCAGTCCATGCTCCAGCACGTAGTTCAAAACGCAGCCGCAGAAGGTATCGC
>CACXGM010000231.1 GCA_902767075.1 uncultured Lachnospiraceae bacterium | reverse complement strand
GTAACACTTTCAGCTGACATTTACTAATCGGTCGAGGGCTTGTTCAAGGTGGATGAAAATATTGATTCGTGTTCGGTTTTCAGGGAATAAAAATATTCAGACTATAACTTCGGTTATAGTCTTTTTTTGTTCGTTTATATGTTATAATGTAAAATGTGTGAACAATTTGGTACTTCATAATTGAAAATATGATGGTAAAGGATTGCTTTTTGGATAAATGATATATACTGTTACTTTTAATCCGTCAATTGATTATATAGTCCGGATGGATTCGGAAATAAATATCGGAAAGACAAACAGAAGTGTCTCGGAGGATTTCTTTGTGGGTGGCAAGGGAAATAATGTTTCCATGGTCCTTAAAGAACTGGGAGAAGAAAGCGTATCTATGGGATTTACAGCCGGGTTTACCGGAAGAGCTATAATTGAAGGTCTTCATAAAAAAGGAATCCAAACAGATTATGTTGAGCTGCCCCAAGGTGATTCGAGAGTTAACATTAAACTAAAATGTACCGGTGAAGAGACGGAGATAAATGCCAACGGACCGGACATTTCAAGAGAATCAATGGAAGAGCTGTTTTCAAAGATTGATAAGATCACAGCCAACGATTATCTTGTGCTGGCAGGCAGCATACCTAAGTCTCTTCCGGATACTGTTTATGAAGATATATTGGATAGGATTTCCAAAAGAGGAGTCTTATCCGTGGTAGATGCATCCGGAAAGCTTCTTAAAAATGTTTTGAAATACAGGCCTTTCCTCATTAAACCTAACAAGCAGGAACTCGAAGAACTTTTTGATGTGAAGATAGTAACCGATGGTGGTATTGATGAGTGCGCTGCTAAACTTAAAAGCATGGGCGCAAGGAATGTGATCGTTTCCCTTGGCGCACAGGGGGCAAGATTATACACAGATAATAATGATATTTTTGTTTATCCTGCTCTTGAGGGCAAGGTGAAAAATACCGTTGGCGCCGGAGATTCTATGGTTGCAGGCTTTTTGGCAGGTTATTTAAAGTATGGGGATTATGATAAAGCAATGAGGCTTGCGAATGCTTCTGCAGCTGCAACTGCTTTTTCAGAGGATCTGGCAAAGAAGGATATGATTTTCGAACTGTTTAACTGAATTGATTTATAGGGGTATTGTATGATAACAGACGCAATTGAGCCTTTTATCGGAATCAGCTGTTCTGCCGGCATCGGGATCGGAAAGATCGTGCGGATCAAAGAAAAGTCCTTTAATTTCAATGGATCCGAGAATAGACATGATTCGGATGTGGAAACGGAACGCTTAAAGAGGGCCATTTTATATTTTCATGACCTGAATGATAAACTGAGTAAACGCGTTGACAGCAGTCTGGGCGAAAGAAACGGCGATATTATCAGAAGTCACAATGTGATCATAGACGATCCTGAGATGAATGAGCTTTTCTATAAGTTTATCAGATCCGGCCGTTCTGCTGAGGAAGCGGTTTCTGAGGTTTGTTCCATATTCTCTGATATGTTTGGAAGGATAGATGATCCAATTGTCAGCCAGAAAAAGACGGATATAGAGGATGTCAAGCAATCACTTCTTGGCGTTCTGGCAGGAGATTTCCAGGGGGAGGATGAGTTTGAAGAAGGTACAGTTCTAGTGGGAAAGAGCATTCCGCCTTCACTGGTTTCCAAACTTGAAAACGGTCATGTGGTTGGAATTGTCTCTGAGTCGGGAAATGCTGCGTCCCATAGTGCCATCCTTGCTAAATGCTTAAAAATCCCTATGATCATGGGAGTCGATAATATTTTTAATTCCGTTTACGACAATGACGAGATCATTGTTGATGCGATAAACGGAATAGTTGTTATTGCACCCGATGACGATGAGTATTATTTCTATAAAAAGAAAAGAAAAGAGTATCTTCAAAGGCAGAAGGAACTTGAAGAATACAAAGGAAAAGACACGATTCTTCCCGATGGCAGCAAATTCGCCATTATGTGCAATATCACCGGAAATGCCGATGTCAAAAAGGTTCTGGAAGCAGACGGAGATGGAGTGGGCCTGTACAGAACTGAGTTTTTGTATATGAATTCTGATTCGCTTCCGACGGAGGAAGAGCAGTTTGCGACATATAAAAAACTGGCAGAAGATCTGGAGGGCAGACCGGCTGTAATCAGAACATTGGATATCGGTGGAGATAAGGAGATGCCTTGTCTGGAACTGCCAAAGGAGGACAATCCTTTCCTGGGACTGAGAGGTATTCGTCTTTGTTTTAGAGAAAAGGAAATCCTTCAGACTCAGTTAAGGGCGATATTAAGGGCATCTGCTTTCGGAAATCTCAGCATTCTCATACCTATGATCACGGATATAGGAGAACTTCTGGATTTTAAGGAATTGGTTGATAAGATCAAGAAAGAACTGGATTCGGAAGGTATTTCCTACAATTCCGACATAAAGATAGGATGTATGATAGAGACTCCTTCGTCTGTGTTCATTGCAAAGGAACTTGCTGAGGAGTGTGACTTTTTCTCCATTGGAACCAATGATCTGGTTCAATATACTATGTGCGCGGACAGAGGAAACGCAGGTGTTTCATATTTGTATTCTCCATATTTTCCCGCTGTTTTGCGTATGATCCGTGAAGTTGCTAAATCTGCAGCCGGCGCCGGAATACCAGTCAGCATATGCGGAGAGGCAGCTGCGGAGGAAAAGCTTTTGCCGTTCTTTATAGGCGTGGGGATAAAGGGATTGAGCGTCACAACGGACATGGTCTTACAGATAAAAAAGGCTTTTGCGTCCATCGAGCCCGGCAGTACGGAAAAAATCGCAAAAAAGGTTCTCGGAATGACCAGGGAACATGAGATTATGTCGTATTTGCGTGAAAAACTTTGAATTATTGGCTCAAAAAAGGCAGTCATTTAGAAAAAAATAACAAATTTTTCTGTTTATTGTTTCATTTTCTGTTTATTATGATATAATTCATATATTAGATATGTAAATAACTAAGTCGCCGATGCGACGGATTGAGAGGTTTTGATGGATACTAAGATTTTACTTGAGAATGGTACAAACGAACTTGAGATACTTGAGTTTACGATTGGAAACTTTTCTTATGGCATTAACGTAGCCAAGATTAAAGAAATCATTTCCTATCAGCCTGTTACTCCCGTACCCAATTCACATCCCAGTATTGAAGGTATTTTCATGCCTCGTGATATTATGATCACGGCTATTGACCTTAAGAATTGTCTTGGACGCGGTACTTCAGATCCTAAGGGGCTTTTCATCATCACCAATTTCAATAGTTTGAATATTGCATTTCATGTAGATGCAGTTCTCGGAATCCACAGAGTTTCCTGGAGAAACATCATTAAGCCCGACGCAACTATTTCTTCGGCAGAGGCTTCTGTTTCCACCGGTATCATTAAGAATGATAACAAGCTTATCATTATCCTTGATTTCGAGAAGATCGTCAGTGATATCAATCCCGAGACCGGTCTTAAGATCAGTGAGATCAGTGCTCTGGGACCTCGTCAGAGAAGCAATGTTCCTATTCTTATCGCAGAGGATTCTGTCCTTTTGAATAAGCTTATTGTTGATTCACTTACAAAGGCAGGATATGAGAACCTGATCCATACCGAGAATGGCCAGAAGGCTTATGATGTTATCGTTCAGTGCAAGAATGAGGGTACTCTTGATGACCATGTTAAGATCCTGATCACTGATATTGAGATGCCTGAGATGGACGGTCACAGATTGACAAAGCTCGTAAAGAGTGATGACAAGACCAAGCATATCCCTGTAATCATTTTCTCATCCCTTGTTAATGATGAAATGAGAAAGAAGGGCGAGGCTCTTGGAGCAGATGCTCAGCTTTCAAAGCCTGAGATCGGAAATCTTGTTAAGATCGTTGATAATCTTGTTGAAAAGTATTCTTTATAATTGATTTAGTATTCATGGGACTGTGGTATTTCCGCAGTCCCTTTTTTGTGTTGTTTTTATTGATGAATCCCATCGTTATTAATATAGAATATAACGTGTTATTTAATTGAATATATAGCGCTTTTATGATAGAATAAATAAGTATTTTTATGTAATTTTGTCAGATAATGTATTTATCATTTTTATAGGGATGGTTTAAAGATGTCATCTTCCGAAGAATACCTTGATAAACTGTTAAAAGAAATGATGGGCGGTTCAACTGAGGCTATTGAAGAGCCTGCTGTACCTGCAGAGACTCCCACTGTGGAAGAACCTGTTATTCCTGACGAAGCTCCTGTTAATTCGGAGCCTGTTCTTGACGAGAATCCGGTTGTTCCGGAACCTTCTCTCGATATTCCTGAAGATATTGATCATTCTAATGAAATACCGACAGATGTTGATACTATGGGGGTCGTAATTGACAGCGCACCCTCTCTTTCGCCTGCGGAGGAAGCACCTCTTGAGTCGGAAATTGCAGATCTGATGGCAGATATTATGCCATCATTTGATGCAGGTTTGAAATCCGTTTCCGAGGATCTCACCGGAGAAAAGATGGTGTTCTCAGACATCAGTATGCCCGAAGAGGAAGCTGAGGAACCTGTAGCTGAAGAAACTGTTGTTGAGGAGCCGGTAGCTGAGGAACCCGTCATCGAGGAGCCGGTAGCTGAGGAACCCGTCATCGAAGAGCCTGTGCTTGAAGAGCCAGTACTTGACATCCCCGGAATGGGCGATCTGCTCGGAGATATTCCTATTGCAGAAGAACCTATAGCAGAAGAACCTGTTGTTGAGGAGTCGGTACTTGAGGAGCCGATACTTGAAGAGTCTGCGCTCGACATCCCCGGAATGG
>CACXGM010000230.1 GCA_902767075.1 uncultured Lachnospiraceae bacterium | reverse complement strand
TGGGAATTGGATGAGTATTTGGAGAAGTATTGATATGATAGATGTAGAGAATTTAGACAAGCTTTCCCTGAATGACTTTGCGGAGAGACTCGCGGGGAAAGATCCGGTGCCCGGGGGCGGCGGGGTGAGTGCCTATGCGGCGGCCCTGGGTGCGGCTCTGGGGAGTATGGTGTGTGCACTGACTACGGGTAAGAAAAAGTATGCGGCAACACAGGATGAGCTTGAAAAGATCATTGAAAAACTTGAGAAATACCGGGAGCGTTTTCTCCACGGGATAAAAGAGGATGCTAAGAGTTTTCTTCCTTTGGCTAAGGCTTATTCATTACCTGAGGAGACGGATGAAGAAAGGGCTCATAAGATAAAGGTCATGGAGGAGCTTCTGCTTGAGGCAGCACAGACCCCTCTTTCCCTGATGTGTGATATCTCGGAGATGCTTGTGCTGCTTGAAAGACTTTCCGAGATAGGCAGCAGGCTTGCCCTCAGTGATGTGGGCGTAGGTGCTGCCATGTGCAGGGCGGCTATGGAAAGCGCGTCATTGAATGTATTTATAAATACGAAATACATGAAGAACAGGACGAAGGCTGAAGAACTGAACGAAGAGGCAAATGAACTTGTGAGTACGGCAGCTGTCCTGTCTGAGGACATAATAGCGGGCGTGCGCGAACAGCTTATTGATTGACCGGTAAGACAGGGAATGGTTCCCTGTCTTATTTGAGTATACGGATAAATGACAGAAGGAGTTTTAGATGGCAGATCTTTTGGGGACTGAGGCGGCTAAGGCGATTCAGGAAAAAATAAGGACGGAGCTTAGTGAATATGAGGGTCGTACGCCCTGTCTGGGGATCGTACGCGTGGGTGAGCGGCCGGACGACCTTGCATATGAGAAGAGCGCGGTGAAGCGTATAGAATCCCTGGGGATGGCGGTGCGGAAATTCACATTTGCAGAGGATGTGACGGATGCAGAGTTCAAGGAAGAGTTCAGGCATATCAACAATGATCCCGGTGTAGACGGTATACTGATGTTCAGTCCGCTGCCTAAGAATATCGATGAAAAAAAGGTGCTTTCCATCATGAACCCGGAGAAGGATATAGACGGGCTGTCCCTTACGAACCAGGCGCTGGTTTATTCCGGTGGGCCCGGGGGATTTGCGCCTTGTACGGCAGAAGCGGTCATCAGAATGATCGATTTTGCAGGTATAGATCTTACAGGTAAAAAGGTGACGGTAGTGGGCAGGGGGAAGGTGATCGGAAAGCCTGTGTCCATGCTTCTCATCGGGAGGAACGCAACCGTGACCCTTTGTCACTCCAAGACAAAGGATCTCAGGGAAGAGTGCAGGGCTGCGGACATCCTTGTGGTTGCTATGGGCAGGGCAAGGATGATAGATGCTTCCTATGTTTCCGAGGGAGCTGTGGTCATAGATGTGGGCATAAATGTGGATGAAGAGGGAAATCTCTGCGGCGACACGGATTACGAAAGCGTAAGCAAGGTAGCGAGCCTCATAACCCCGGTTCCCAGAGGCGTGGGAAGCGTGACAACAACTGTGCTTGCCCAGCATCTGCTAAGGGCAGCAAAAGGGAATCTCTGCGGGTGACAGCAAGACGTACACACAAATGAACACCTGTACATATATTATTATCTTCCCCCCATAGTGGTTCTTACGTTTTTATACCGGTGTTAAAATTATCCTGTTCTAAATATTTCAAAAAAGGCAGGTGATTTTTTTATGCATATGGCTGATGCTCTCCTGCATCCGGCTGTAGCGGGCACGATGTACGGAGCGACGGGAGCTGCGCTCGTATATTCTGTTGCTACTCTGAAAAAGGACGATCAGGAACCGGCAAAACTCCCAACCATGGCTGTAGCGGCTGCCCTTGTATTTGCGGGACAGATGATAAACTACACCATACCGGGAACAGGATCCTCGGGCCACATCTGCGGCGGCTTTCTGTTGGCTGCCTTATTGGGCCCTCGGGCGGGATTTCTGTGTATGTCGGTCATACTATCGATCCAATGTTTCTTTTTCGCGGATGGAGGAATCCTGGCCTTGGGGGCCAATATATGGAATATGGCCTTTTATGGCTGTTTTGTGGGGTACTACCTTTTCTGGCGCCCCATCATGAGGAGCAACTGGTTTTCAAAGATGTCTATAGGCGGAAGAGCCCGCTCCAAGATATGGATCGCGACTCTTCTCGGATGTGTGATTACTCTTCAGATGGGTGCTTTCTCTGTTGTTCTTGAGACACTTATCTCAGGTATCACGGATCTTCCCTTCCCTATCTTTGTGGGAATGATGCAGCCTATACATTTAGCCATAGGAGCTATAGAAGGCGGGGTTACGGCCGCGGTCCTCACCTTCCTTTACCAGACTCGGCCGGAGATGCTCCGGGAACACAAATATCTTACATCGGAGCTGGGTACGGTGGAACCCGAGAAAAGGGGAAGATTTCCCTTTAGCGGAGCAATAGTCGTACTGATCATAAGCGTTATAGCTATCGGAGGCGGCTTTTCGCTGCTTGCGAGCACACACCCGGACGGACTTGAGTGGGCTATAGGAAACATAGTCCCTCATGGTGAGGAGGAGGAGGCCGAAGTTTCACTAGGCAACCGG
>CACXGM010000229.1 GCA_902767075.1 uncultured Lachnospiraceae bacterium | reverse complement strand
GGAACCGTAAAGGAAGAAGGTACTCACAAGCTGCTGATGGAAAAGAAGGGGCTGTACGCAGACATGTATACTAAACAGGCCAAGAATTATCTTGCCCTTTCTGAAAGCAAGACGGAAGGAGGGATCGCCTGATGAAAAGAGTGATACAAAATCAGCTGTTCCTCTGGAAACTATGTTTTAAAACATGCCCGGGATATATGATCTATTTTCTTTATGACGGATTCAGATATCAGGGGATCATTTTTTTGGAGCACGTGCTGGGAATCAGATATGTCCTTCATTGCGCGGAATACCACGAGCCCTTTTGGAAAGCACTGTTGTTTATCGGGATCATTCTGATCATAAACATGATACAGATAATACCCGATGGTTATTTCATTCACGGATGGACCTACAGATCCAAGCCAAAGCTTTATCGTGCACTCAAAGAAAAAATGTACAAAAAAGCTTCGGAGATAGACCTTTCCTGTTATGACGATCCGAAGTATTATAACGACTTCGTGCTGGCAGTAGCAGAGGCGGAGAGTTCAATAGACCGTTTTCTCTCCATGTGCAACCTGATCGTTCAGGCGCTGACCGTTATATTCACTACAGGAGCATTCTTCCTGATGACGGATTGGGTGGGAATAATCTTTGTTCTGGCTTCCTTTGTGTTGAGATTCTTTGTTGCAAAGGTTCTGAACAAACTAAATTATTCCATCAGACTAAAGGTTAATCCGCTGGAAAGAAAAAGAAACTACGTAAGCAGAGTCTTTTATCTGAACGATTTTGCAAAGGAACTCAGGCTTCATCCAAAGGTGGGGGACAGGCTGGAGGAAGAATTCAAAGAGGCAAATGATGATATCGTAGATGTTCAGAAAAAGGTCGGTCCAAAGCGCGTGTGGCTCAATTTCTTAAAGGATTATGCGGTGGGCGATTTTATAATGGACACACTGTATATCACGTACCTCGTTTTTCAGGCTGCGGTCCTTCACACCATCGATTACAGCAATGCGGTGGTACTGTTTAACCGTACCGGAAGTCTTCGACGCGGATTCGGAAACATGGCTGATGTGTTTCCCATGGCTCAGGAAAACAGCCTTTACATCGACAAGATAAGAGCATTTCTGGACTATGATCCCAAGATGAAAGCTGAAGAAGGAGAGCCGGTTCCGGAAGGAAATGCGGAGATTTCATTAGAGCATGTAAGCTTCGGATACAGCGAAGAGGCCGGGGACATTTTGAAGGACATCACCCTGAAGGTAAAACCCGGAGAAAGGATCGCTATCGTAGGCTACAACGGTGCAGGAAAGACCACACTGATCAAGCTTTTGATGAGGCTGTATGATCCGACTTCCGGAAAGATCAGCTATCACGGAAGAGATATAAAAGAGTTTAAGCCATATGATTACAGGCAAAGGATCGGTGTCGTATTCCAGGATTATCAGATGTACGGAGCAAGCCTTGAAGAGAATGTGATCATGGCTGACCCGAAGGAAAAATACGAAAAAGAAATCCCGGAAAAAGATAAGAAATACCCCTATGATATCTCGGAAACCCTGGTTGGAAAACTTCGTGAACTGGTGGTTTCAGCACTTGAGAGAGCAGGCTTTGGAGAGAGGTTTAAGACCCTGCCTAAAGGTCTGGATACTCAGGTAACAACAGAGTTTGACAAAGAGGGAATAAACTTCTCCGGAGGTGAAAGCCAGAAGATCGCCATATCCAGAGCCTTTTATAAAAATGCGGATATTCTTATTATGGATGAGCCCAGCAGCGCACTTGATCCAATAGCCGAATATGAATTGAACAAGGCTATGGAATCTGCGGCAAAGGGAAAGACTGTGTTTTATATTTCCCACAGACTGTCCACCACAAGGGATGCGGACCGTATCATTCTCTTAGAAGACGGACGCATCGCTGAAGAAGGTACACACGAAAGCCTGCTTGCCAAAAACGGAAAGTATGCTCAAATGTGGAAAGTACAGGCCGGAAGATATGAGGCTGCAAGGTAAAATAAAGCAACGGATAAGAAGTGGGAAATGCCTATTGATTAGATTTTACCTTCAGAAAGTATGAAAATAGAATCACAAAAAGATTTTCATGGAGGTAATAGCATTGGCACAGAAAGCAAAGATCACGGTACACCCTTCATTTGAGATCGGGGAAATCTCAAACAGATTATTTTCAGCATTTTTGGAACCCATCGGGACTATGGTAAACGGAACCATGTTTAATCCCAAGCACCCTACGGCGGATGAACAGGGCTTTAGGACGGACTACATAAACGCTCTGAAAAAGACAGGTGTTCCCGCAGTCAGACTACCCGGAGGTAACTTTGTCTCCGCATGGCAGTGGAAGGATTCCATTGGTCCCATGTCTGAGAGAAAGGTTCATCTGGATCCCGCATGGCATCAATATATCTTAAATGATGTGGGACATGATGAGTATCTGCAGTGGGCACAGAAAGTGGGCACCGAAGCTCTTTATACCGTAAATATGGGCACGGGAACCATTCAGGATGCAATGGATCTGGTGGAATATACCAATCATCCCGGCGGAACATACTGGTCGGACTTAAGAAGAAAATATGGCCACGAAGATCCCTATAACGTAAAGATGTGGTACCTTGGAAACGAGATGGACGGCCCCTGGCAGCTGGGCGCATGGGACAAGAATCCCGAAGGGTATGGGCACAAGGTACTGGAGACATCCAAGGCGATCAAGTGGATCGACGAGACCATAGAGACTGCTGTATGCGGATCATCCGCTCCCTTTATGGAGGGCTTCCCCAACTGGGATGAGGCAGTGCTTGATAAATGCTATGACGTGGTTGATTATGTATCGGTTCATCATTATCACTCTGCGGCACCCGGCGATATCAAGGCATTACTGGGCGGAGCTTTGTATTATGAAGATTACATCAATACACTTTCTTCCATGATCGATTATGTGCAGAGTAAACACAGATCACCGAAGCAGGTTCAGATCTCTTTTGATGAATACGGTGCAATGGTGCGTCCCTTACAGGAGCTTCACCCCGGATACGGTCGTTACAACATGGCCAGAAACCATTATCGTTTCGATCCTGAGAGAAAATATATCCTTCATGATCCCGATAATATGCCTGAGCGTCAGTTCCCCGGCGGAGATATGATACAGGCTCTTTCCATGGCATCAATCCAGCTTGCTCTCTTAAGACATGCCGACAGAGTAAAGATCGGGTGTATGACAGGCGGTCTGCCCGCTCTGGCTGCTTCAAATCACGATCATGTCTGGAAAGCTGCATCCCACTACGTCTTTATGGATCTTCTCAAATACGCAAAGGGAACATCACTTCAGACAAAGGTTGAGAGCGAGACCTACGATATGCCCGGATATGCGATTGAGGACACCTCACAGTATACCGGAAAAGAGGGTGTAAACTACATCGACTCCGCATCCTGCTATGATAAAAAGAGCAAGCGCCTGACAGTATTTGCCATCAACAGAAATGAGGAGAGCGATTATCCTCTTACCGTTGATATCAAAGGCTTTGAGGGATTTAAGCCTGTATCTGTATACACCATGCAGACGGATGATCTTGACCTTAAAAACTCATTCGGAAACGATACACTTATCTGCCCCAAAGAGGGTAAAAAATACACCTTTAAGGACGGCGAGTTTAAACTCCACGTAAAGCCCCTTTCCTGGAATGTATTTGTATTTGAGAAAGAGAAATAAGTTGGTATACGAAAACATCACAAAGGCGAAGTTCATAAAACGTCCCAACAGATTTATCGCGGAAGTGGAGATAGACGGACAAAGAGAGATAGTCCATGTCAAAAACACAGGGCGGTGCAAAGAACTTCTTCTTCCCGGTTGTGAAGTATGGCTTACGGCACCGGGTACGCCGGACCGCAAAACAAAGTATGATCTGGTGGCGGTAAGGAAGGATAATGGAATTCTGTTTAACATAGACAGTCAGGCTCCGAACAAAGTGGTGAAGGAATGGCTGGCTTTACAGAGTTATGATGTGGTGATCCCTGAATACACTTACGGTGATTCCCGTATCGATTTCTATATGGAGCGCGGATCACAAAAGTACCTGATGGAAGTAAAGGGGTGCACACTTGAAGTGGATGGCGTAGGCTATTTCCCCGATGCTCCCACAGAGAGGGGGGTAAAGCATATCAGGGAACTGATCAAGGCTAAAGAAGCCGGATATACAGCTATACTTGCATTTGTGATCCAGATGGACGGTGTATCGGAAGTGAGGCCCAATGTGGATACCCATCCGGAGTTTGGGACAGCTCTTGAAGAAGCGAAGAAAGCCGGTGTTGAGGTATGGTTTCTCAAATGCCATGTGGAACCGGATAAGCTGCTGATAATTTCATAAAGATAATCTTATTCAAACCCACTTGGATTATTCAAGAAAACAACAGGTGATCCTGTATAACTTGATGGTTCAGATGGGTTTGTTTTTAATTTACTCATTTTTGATTCAATTTAATCATTTTTATATAAATGATCAAATTAAAATTGACAATGATCAAATTAATCTTTTGCTCCTTTCAGGGAATGTGTTTGTGTTTGAAAAGAATAGAATAGGTCGCTATAATAAAACAATGAAAGTCATTCAAAATATGCAATTCAGTGTGCATGTTTTGCGGGACTTTTGATATAATCATATAGTCAGGATAATATGATAACAGTGAGGGAAGATCATGATCGTTTACGAAAACACACTTGATAGCTTTTCAAATGATGTTATGTTAAACACAATATCGGATAAGATTTATCAACTGATCAAGGAGAATCATTTAAACGGTGGCAGTAAAAGCGAGATTAATTCATGGAATAATTCTCTTCATTTTATGAAAGATGTTCTTGATACACCGGATATTCCACGAGATTGCAGTGTTGCTGTTGAATATAATATTCCTCAGACATCAAAAAGAGTTGATTTTATGATAATTGGACAGGATGATTCAAAAAAGGATCATGTTGTTGTAGTAGAACTAAAGCAATGGGCAAAAGTAGAAAAAGTCAATGATACGTTTAGGCATTCGGTACTTTCTGATCTCAGAAGCAATGAGCCTGTTGCACACCCTTCATATCAGGCATATACATATAAGAGCCTTATATTGAATTACGGTGGGGCAGAAGATCTGGATAAGGATAGCGTTAACCCTTGTGCATATCTTCATAATATGTCAGAGGATTACAGAAATGTTCTGGAGGATTCTATATATTCTGATTGGACCGATGAGGCACCTGTGTTTTTAAAGTCAGATGTATTAAAACTTCGTGCATTCATTCAGAAATACATTAAAGCAAAATCTGCTGATGATAAATTCTTATACAAGATCGATCATGGCAAGATAAAACCTACTAAGAGTTTGCAGGATTCTATTGACTCTATGCTTGTAGGTAACAAAGAATTCGATATGATCGATGAACAGGCTGTAGCATATGATTTTATCATGAATGCAATAAAGAATTCTGTTAAAGACATGAAAAAACATGTGTTGATCATTCAGGGAGGTCCGGGAACAGGTAAATCCGTTCTTGCCGTAAATGTTTTGGCAGATTCTATTTCTAAACTAGGGCTTAATGCGTCATATATTACGAAAAACAGTGCTCCAAGAAATTGTTATCAGGCTTTATTGGCAAAGGGAAATGCCAAAAAAATGGTTGATTTAAAACTCGCTTTCAGATCACCTCACTCGCTTCCTTTTGTGCCTGAAAACGGAATAGCTGTAGGCTTGTTTGATGAAGCTCACAGAATGCAAAAAAAGCCGTATATGTATAAAGGCGAAGATATGCTTTGGGATGCTATTAAGGCATCCAAGGTCTCTGTCTTTTTTGTGGATGATGATCAGCGGATCACAACAAATGATTGTTACAATGCAGATATTATTAAGCAATATGCTGTTAAGGCGGGAGCTGTACTTGAGACAAAAGAGCCATTTGTTCTGGAATCACAATTTCGCTGTAATGGGAGTGATGGATATATAGCTTTTCTTGATAATATTTTGGAATTAAGAGAGACAGCAAATAATACTTTTGAAAATAAAGATTTTGATTTCCGTATTTTTGATAATGCCGGTGAAATGCGAGAGGTACTCAGAAAGTTTAATAGTATTCGGAATAAATCAAGGATGTGCGCAGGATACTGTTATGACTGGAATGTAAAGAACAAACGAGGCGATTGGGACATCGTGATCGAAGATTTTAAGGCTAAGTGGAATCTGGAAAACGATAACATATTTGCCATTAATGAAGAATCTTTCGATCAGGTTGGTTGCATTCACACAGTACAGGGAATGGAATTTGATTATGTCGGTGTGATCATAGGAAATGATCTGATATATCGAGACGGACATATTTGTACAAACAAGTCGGCGATATCTAAGGATGACCATACGAGTAAGATCAAGCAATGTAAGGATGATAAACTAGCTGACAGATTAATAAGAAATACATATAAGGTTTTGCTGACAAGAGGCCAGAAAGGATGCTTTGTATACTGTGAGGATGAAGCTTTAAGAGAGTATTTAAAGGATAGAATTCGAATTTCCTGACGTGGTTCTTTAAATGAAATTGCAAAAAGCTATAAGCGTATAGAAAGGCTGTGGGGGCATATGATGATCAAAGAGCAGGTTGAACGTATAAAGTGCATGGAATCTTTATACGATTGTGTTAAAGGAATGATTGAAACGAATCCGTCTGAATTACATCTTCATCGTGAAATGATATGCCTGCTTAAGGAGTATTACGAAGGTCCACTATGGAAAAAAGACTTTGAAGCCGATGAGGCAGGACAGCTTCCCGCCGATCTAAAGAGAGGAGTACTTTCGGAAGACGGACTCTATAATCTTCTGGAAAGCGTAAGTGATCATGGGATTATTTGATTTCTTTTCAAAAAAGAATACTTATGTTCCGAAATATGAATTCGATCCGGAAAAGGAGAAGCCTATCATCCGTGCATCAATATGTAACGGAGAGCAGGTGGCAGGCTTTAGGAATAAGGAGACCGGCGAGTTTCACGAGATCATGCTCATCAGAGATCAGGAGGAGCTGTCTGAATTCATGAGGGCATATGGTCTGGATCATGTTGACAAAGAGTATTGAAAAAGCATACCTAAAAAGAATGCTGGTAAATATATGATAGATGGGAGGATATAATGGCGAGAGAATACGTTAGAAAAGTCAAAGAGGATAAACCTGTAGTAGCCATATGCTATGATTTCGATAAAACCCTGTCCCCCGACGATATGCAGGCCCAGGGGTATATCCAGTCCCTTGGCTTCGATGTAAAGGAATTCTGGGACAGAGCGGATGCCCTGGCTCAGCAGAATGATATGGATTCCAATCTTGCATATATGTATCTTATGGTGTTAGAATCCGAAGGGCGGCTGGTACTGAACAAAAACAGTCTTGCGGAGTACGGTTCAAAAGTAAAACTTTTTAACGGCGTGGAAGAGTGGTTTGAACGCATCAGAAAATACGGAAAAGAACACGGTGTGATAGTGGAGCACTATATCATTTCATCCGGTCTTAAGGAGATGATCGAGGGCACCAAGATGGCAAAGGAAGGTGCTTTTACAAAGATATATGCCAGCTCCTTTTATTTCAATGAGCGGGGTGCTGCAAAGTGGGCGGCTCAAGCTATAAACTACACAAATAAGACACAGTTCCTGTTCAGGATTTCAAAGGGAGTACTTGATATAAACGATCCCGGTGTAAATGAGTATTTCGCACCGGATAAATACAGAGTCCCCTTCAGAAATATTGTGTATATCGGCGACAGCGCTACGGATATTCCTTGTATGAAGCTGGTGAATTCAAACGGCGGATATTCCATAGGTGTTTATAATCCGGAGAGCAAAGATAAGTCAAAGGTAAAGCAGATGATAAACGAAAACAGGATCAAACTCTTTGCTCCTGCTGATTATACTGACGGCTCTGAGCTGGATCATATTGTAAAAACTATAATAGATAAAACTGTGAGCAATGAGATTCTGGAAACCATTGGTTATTCACAGAAATTTGAATAAAAGAGGAGAACTTAAAATGGCTGTAAGAAATAAGAAACTTGATCTGAAAAAGTATACGGATTTCGTAGTAAAGGAATCCACCACGCTTCTTAATATTGATTCCCCCACAGGCTACACTGAAGAAGCAGCTAAATGGGTTAAAAGGGAATTTGAAAAGCTGGGATTCAAAGCTACTATTACAAACAAGGGCGGAGTAGTGGTAGACCTTACCGGAAAGAATAAAAAGGATGGGCTTTTACTTGAGGCTCACACTGATACCCTCGGCGGTATGGTTCGCACCATAAAGGGTGACGGAAGACTTCAGATCACTAATCTTGGCGGAATGAACGCAAATAATGCCGAAACTGAAAATGTCAGAGTCGTAACCAAATTTGACGGTATATATGAGGGTACATTCCAGCTCTGTAATGCATCTATTCATGTAAATGATGATTACAATGAAACAAAGCGTTCCTGGGATACCTGTGAGATCGTTTTGGACGAGGATGTTCATTCAAAGGAAGAAGTGGAGAAACTCGGAATATCCGTTGGTGATTTCGTTTGCTTCGAGCCCAATACCAGAGTTACCAAGAACGGATATATCAAATCAAGATTCCTGGATGACAAGTTAAGCGTGGGTGTACTGCTGGGACTTGCCAAATATATCGCAGAGAATAAGATCACACCCAAGCGTGCCCTTTATGCTCACATCACAGTATACGAAGAGGTTGGCCACGGCGGATGCGGAAGCGTTCCCGAAGGATGCACCGAGGCCCTTTCCGTAGATATGGGATGCGTAGGAGAAGGTCTTACCTGCACGGAGAAACAGGTTTCAATCTGTGCAAAAGACAGCGGTGGCCCCTATAGCTATGCAGTGGTTCAGGGACTTGTGGCTGCGGCAAAGAAATCCGGAGCTGATTACGCCATCGACATCTATCCCCACTACGGAAGCGATGTCGAAGCCACCCTCGAAGCCGGCAACGACCTAAAGCACGGTCTCATCGGCCCCGGCGTCTACGCCTCCCACGGGTACGAGCGCAGCCATCGTGATGGCGCTGAGAACACTCTCAGGCTTTTAATTGAATACGCACTTAACTAACAAGAAAGTGCCACTAGGTTGTAATCAACTTAGTGGCACTTATTCTGCGACCGACATATACACATGGAAGGAGCATAGGGAATGCTTTAGTCAAACGTAAATCTATCAAAAGTATACGTATCCTCTTTATCCTCTGATACAAACTCAAAGTATACCGCATGCTTTCCAACGACTCCGGAAGTAAGCTCAAATGTTATTTCTTTTGTATTTTCATCCGTATTTGCATATGCAATTACTCTTCCTCTGTATGAATCAACGCGTACACATACCGCGCCTTTGATCGACTTCTCCAGTACGATGCTAACACTCTTCGGAGCATTGTTTCCAAACTGCAGATATCTGAATCCTACGGTGGTTCCGCCCGTGATATTCACAATGGGAGTGGATATATCGTCTCTCTGCTCGTATTCAGGCCTTATATAGGCATTCTTTTTACTTCCGTAAATATGACATGCATAACCGGCGGATATCCATTTACGCGCATCCAGACCGTTTATATGAGGACCCTGGGATGTCATCTCAACGGGTTTTGATGAAACAGGCTCACCGTTAAGATACTTAATGTCACCGATATAAAGCTTTCCGTCGGTACCCATAGCAACATCTACGGGCTCAAGCATAGCCTGACGGGAATACTCATTTGTTCCGGTCTGTCTGTGATAGAAGATGTACCATTTTCCGTTTACTTCCATTATGGAACCGTGATTGTTTCCCCAGCGGTATGTCATTGTTCCCAGACCTTCGCTGTCATGAAGGATCTCGCCGCCGTTAAAGCTGATATCTCCGCCGTCATGGAAGGGACCGAAGGGGGTATCACTGATACGATATGAGAGGAAACCGTTGCAGGGCTCAAATACACCAAGCTCCGGTATGGGCTTTTCATATCTTCTGGAGAAAATATAAACATATTTACCCATAACCTTTCTGGGGCTGGATGCCTCAAAGAAAGCGTCAATAAGGGAGATGTGCCCGTCATCTTTCGGGTCCCAGGGGCAGGTTGAATGGCCTAAGGGATTTGATACGAGAGTGCCTTCCTTAATTGTAGCCATATCATCCTCCATTTCGGCGATATAGCAGGGAGCGGCACATCCGCCCCAGTAGGCATATACTTTTCCGTCATCATCCACCAGTACTCCGGGATCGAAGCCAAGCTTTGTCTCTTTGAGATTTTCAAAAGGACCCCAGGGGCATTTTGAAGATGCTACCACCACCAGGCTTCCGCATCTTTCTGCCGCATACATATAATAGGTATCCCCCTTTTTAACCACATCCGGGGCGTAGAGGATTGAGTCATACTGAGTTTCATAGCATACTCCGTGATAGGTCCAGTTTGTCAGGTCATCTACCGGAGCGGACCATGCGACGTAGTTTCTTCCGCAGTATTTATCTTTTTCGATATCGTGAGAGCCGTAAACAAAAACTCTTTTTTCACCGTTATATTCAAATACTCTGGGTTCGCCGTCGGGAACATGCTCCCAAAGCGGCATATACGGATTGGCACCTTTGATGAATTCTTTCATGATTTACCTCCGAGATGGGTGTTTTTTGTAGGCAGAACCATATAGAATTTTAATATAAATATTATCTGTATGCAACAAGACGGGGATAAAGTATAATACCTATAAACAGTTTTGAGATCATGCTAACCTTTTTGTATAAATGGAGAAAAACATGGATATTTATAATGAACTTAAGAAGTATGCCGATCCTGAATATAGGGAATTTCAAGCTAAGCTGGTGCCGAATATTCCCAAAGACCGCATCATAGGTGTGCGTACTCCGGATATGAGAGAAGTGGCAAAAGTATGTTTTAAAGATGCGGGCAGAGATTTATTTTTGGCTGATCTTCCTCACAAATACTATGAGGAGAATCTGGTTCATTTCTTTGTGATAGCTATGATAAAGGATTTTGATGAATGCGTTTCGGCGGTGGAAAGATTTCTTCCATATGTGGATTGCTGGCCCGTTTCGGATCAGTCCAGCCCCAAAGTGTTTAAAAAGCATCATGAAAAGCTCCTGCCATATATAAAGAAGTGGATAGCATCGGATCATGTTTACACTGCTCGTTTTGGCATGAGGATGCTTATGAATGAATTCCTCGGGGATGATTTCAAGGAAGAATATGCAGATCTCGTGGCGGATAAAACAAGGGATGTAAAGGGCATTCCTCAGGAAGCAAGTGAAGATTATTATCTAAGAATGATGGTTGCATGGTACTTTGCCACAGCTCTGGCAAAGAATTATGATGAGACCTTGCCGTTTATTGAAAAGCATCGACTTGATGAATGGTCGCACAGAAAGGCAATTCAAAAGGCTCTAGAGAGCTTTAGGGTCAGCGACGAGCATAAAGCATATCTCAGGTCACTGAAATGAGTATGATTTTTGAAATAGGATAATTCCTGTAATGAGGGAACTGATATGAAAAATGAGATTTTGTGTTCCACAGGAGCATTGATAGGTCGGCCAAACGGAAGAGATTATAGGCTGTTAAAGGAACTGGTGCCAAAGATACACAGCGATGGATTTGAATTCATGATGTACAGTACCTGGTACGACAGGGTGCAGGACATCGTGGAGTTTTTAAAGGAGAATAGTATTAATACTCCGACTTTCCACTGCCAGAAAAGCATAGGAGAGAGTATCAGTAAGGGGGCGCCTGAGGATATAAAGGATGCATTTGAGAAATTTGAGATAAATGCAAAGATGGCCCATGATATAGGTGCAAAAAAGATGGTCATGCATCTGTGGGACGGTATCACCTCGGATGCTTTTTTCGATAATAATATAAAAGCTTATCCGAGGCTCAAGGAAATAACCGACGGTTATGGCGTGGACCTGCTGATCGAGAATGTTGTATGCAATCAGCAATCACCCATGGAACATTGGTGTGAGCTTTATGAGAAATATCCGGATATAGGCTTTATATTTGATACAAAGATGGCTGCTTTTCACGGACAGCTGGAGCTTTTGTACAAAGAAGAGTATGCCTGGCTTTGGAAAGAAAAACACATCCGCCATTATCACGTTAATGATTATGGCGGAGGCATAAAGGATTGGGCAAATCTTCGAACACTTCCTATCGGAAAAGGAAACATTGATTTCGAAGAATTCTTTTCATTTATAAAAAAGATAGGCTATTCAGGTACATATACCATCGAATCCACGGCCTTTAACAGCGAAGGATACGTTGATACCGAAATGCTGAACAGAGAGATCGAATACATTAAATCTAAGCTGTAGGTTTGTCAGCGAATCTGTGATAAAGCTTACCGATCCCAAAGGTCCAGCAAAGGAGCATTCCCAACACCGCGCCGAGAGCAGCCTGTGCTATTTCATAGGGAAGTTTGATGATAGCATATTGGAGCGTGCTGTAGACATATATCTTTCCAAGGGTATAACCGATGACCATGATTATGCCACCAACGGTTACACCGATCCCGGATGCGAGCTTTGGATGCTTCTTTAATGTATAATGTGATATCACGGAAATCACGATAGCCTGAAGTCCGTGTACCACCAGAGATACGAACATTGCCTGGGGGTAGAAGATCAGGTCACCTATAAAGGAACCGATACCCCCCGCAACAAAGGCATATAACGGGTTTAACAGGATGGATGCCAGACAGATGATCACGTCGCAAAGATACAGATGTCCGCCGGGAACAGGTATTCCAAAGGAGGACATGGCGATGTTTAATGCCATGAACAGAGCTGTCATAGTAATGTTGATAGTAGCGATCTTTGTAGTGTGTTTCATATTCCTACCTTCCTTTACATTTGCTGAAAAAGAGATTAATATAAAACAGGTTATTTAAGAATAACCAAAACATGCTTGAATAATAAGACCAGATGGAGGGACCAAAAGAATGATCAAAGAAGCTATTGTAAAGATCGTAAACAAGGAAGACCTTACTTACGACGAGGCATACTCTGTGATGAATGAGATCATGAGCGGTGAGACAAGTCCGACACAGAATGCAGCCTTTTTAGCAGCACTTTCAACCAAGAGCGCAAGAGCGGAGACCACCGATGAGATCGCAGGCTGTGCCGCAGCCATGAGAGACCATGCTACAAAGGTTGATACCGGTATGGATATCTTCGAGATAGTCGGAACCGGCGGAGACAATGCACATAGTTTCAATATTTCTACCACATCTGCCATAGTTGCCGCAGCCGGTGGGATGAAGGTTGCAAAGCATGGAAACAGAGCTGCATCATCCAATTGTGGAACAGCTGATTGTCTGGAGGCTCTGGGTGTAAACATTCAGCAGAGCCCGGAAAGATGTATCGAGCTTTTAAAGGAAGCCGGAATGTGTTTTTTCTTTGCACAGAAATATCACACTTCCATGAAATATGTGGGTGCCATCAGAAAGGAACTTGGATTCAGAACAGTATTCAATATCCTGGGACCTCTTACCAATCCCGGATCTCCTAAGATGCAGCTTCTCGGTGTATATGATGAGTATCTGGTAGAGCCGCTGGCAAGAGTACTTGTAAGCCTCGGCGTTGAAAGAGGTATGGTAGTTTATGGTCAGGACAAGCTGGATGAGATTTCCATGAGTTCTCCCACTACAATCTGTGAGATCAGAGACGGATGGTATCGCACCACGGTTGTTAAGCCTGAAGACTTCGGATTTAAGACCTGTTCAAAGGATGAACTTAAAGGTGGAACTCCCGAGGAGAATGCTCAGATCACAAGAGCGATCTTAAGCGGTAAAGAAAAGGGACCTAAGCGTGACGCGGTCCTGATGAATGCCGGAGCTTCTCTTTATATCGGAGGCAAGGCAGAAAGCTTTGAAGAGGGCGTGAAACTGGCTGCACAGATCATCGATTCGGGCAAGGCTACCGAGACTTTGGAGAAGATCATCGAGGTCAGCAACAGACCGGAGTAATATTTTTTGCATAAAAAAAATCCCTAAATTTGTTGATTTTTTAAAAATGTAAGGGTTTACATTTTTGATTTGCTTTGTTAATATAGCATACAGGAAGCGATATGTTTCCTGTATGTTTTTTTGCTTTAATAGGTATGTTGAACGCGGATATTAAGGCACCTTATTTGAGGTATAAGCTAAAGGAGGCTACAAATGGAACTTAGAACAGCAGCATCACCCAAGGATGTTAAGTGGTATGATACTCAGAGGCTCAGAGATGAATTTCTGGTTGAAAAGGTATTTAAACCCGGAGAGATTTATCTTGTTTACAGCCATATTGACAGAATTATATTCGGATCGGCTACACCGACTGATAAAAAGCTTATTCTCACCGCAGGTGACGAGCTTAGAGCAGAGTACTTCCTTCAGAGACGCGAGCTTGGCGTAATAAACATAGGCGGAAACGGAAAGATCACCATAGACGGTAAGGTTTATAACGTGGCACACAGAGAGGGAATGTATATAGGAATGGGAAGCAGGGATATCTCTTTTGAGAGTGTTGATGCTTCAAATCCCGCAAAGTTCTATATTAACAGTGCTCCCGCTCATGCTACATATCCCACGGTTCTTATTAAGCCAAGCGGAACCCCTGAACCCGGCGTTGTCATCGTAAAGGATGAGAACAAGAAAGAACTCGGAAGTATGGAGGAAGCTAATCACCGCGTTATCTGCAAATATATTCTTCCCGGCCAGGTGGAGAGCTGTCAGCTGGAAATGGGCATGACTCATCTTGAGCCAGGCAGCGTTTGGAACTCAATGCCCTGCCATACTCATGACAGAAGAATGGAAGTATATATGTACTTTGAGGTTCCCGAGGATGGATTCGTAATGCATTATATGGGAGAGCCTCAGGAGACCAGACATATTGTTATGCACAATGAAGATGCTGTTATTTCACCCAGCTGGTCCATACACTGTGGATGCGGTTCAAAGAATTACACATTCATCTGGGGCATGGTGGGAGAGAATCAGGACTTCGATGATATGGACAACGTAGACAACCGCGACATCAGATAGAACAGACTCAGAAGCTTTTGTTGAACAGTTAGACGGTATTTAATAGAGAAGGAGATTTCTTATGTCAGAATTTACTAATTTTTCACTCAAAGGGAAAGTAGCACTTGTAACCGGAGCATCCTATGGTATCGGATTTGCCATCGCATCCGCATATGCCGAGTGCGGCGCAAAGATCTGCTTTAACGATATCAATCAGGAGCTTGTCGACAAGGGAATGGCAGCATACAAGGAAAAGGGTATAAAGGCTCACGGCTATGTCTGTGACGTAACCGATGAAGATGCTGTAAATGCTCTCGTAAAGAAAATAGAAAAAGAAGTGGGAACTATTGACATACTGGTGAACAATGCAGGTATAATCAAGAGAATCCCCATGATCGAGATGACTGCAGCACAGTTCCGTCAGGTTATTGATGTCGACTTAAATGCTCCCTTTATCGTATCTAAGGCGGTTATTCCTTCAATGATCAAAAAAGGACACGGCAAGATCATAAACATTTGTTCCATGATGTCAGAGCTCGGTCGTGAAACTGTATCTGCATATGCGGCTGCAAAGGGCGGACTTAAGATGCTCACTAGAAATATCTGCTCTGAGTATGGTCAGTATAACATTCAGTGTAACGGTATCGGACCCGGATATATCGAGACCCCTCAGACTGCACCTCTCCGTGAGATCCAGCCCGATGGATCCAGACATCCCTTCGATCAGTTCATCTGTGCAAAGACACCTGCTAACCGTTGGTTAAAAGCTGAAGAACTCACCGGACCTGCGGTGTTCCTGGCATCAGAGGCTTCCAATGCCGTAAACGGTCACATTCTTTATGTTGACGGCGGTATCCTGGCTTATATCGGAAAGCAGCCCGGAAGCGATGATAACGCAAAGAAGCCTGCAGCTAAGAAGGCTGCAACAAAGGCAGCTGCTAAGAAGGCTCCTGCAAAGAAGACCGCAATCAAGGCTACAGCTAAGAAGGCACCTGCAAAGAAGGCTTCAGAGAAGAAAGCAGCAGCCAAGCCCGCTGCAAAGAAAACCATTGCTAAGAAAACTACAAAAAAGTAGAGGAGATATGAAAAATGAATAAGGTACTTGAAGATTTACAGAAAATCGGTATCGTGCCCGTTGTAGTCATCAATGACGCAAAGGATGCAAAGCCCCTGGCCGAGGCTCTGATCAAGGGAGGACTTCCCTGTGCTGAGGTTACTTTCAGAACCGATGCAGCAGAAGAGTCCATCAGGATCATCAGCGAGAACTTCCCCGATATGCTTGTGGGAGCAGGAACTGTTCTCACTCCCGAGCAGGCTGACAGAGCAGTTAAGGCAGGAGCAAAGTTTATTGTTTCCCCCGGACTCAACCCCAAGGTTGTCCAGCACTGTATAAACAAAGGTTACCCCGTAGCTCCCGGAACAGCCACTCCTTCAGAGATGGAGCAGGCTATGAGCTTTGGTCTCGATGTGGTTAAGTTCTTCCCCGCCGAGAACAACGGCGGTCTGTCTATGATCAAGGCTGTTGCTGCACCTTATGTAGGACTTAAATTCATGCCTACAGGCGGCATCAATGCCACAAATGTAAGAGATTATCTTGCATACGATCGTATCCTTTGCTGCGGCGGAAGCTGGATGGTAAAGGGCGATCTCATCAAAGCCGGTGATTTCGCTAAGATTGAGGAACTTACCAGAGAAGCAGCGAATATTGTTAAAGAAGTTCGTGGTTAATAAAAATACCCCTCCATGTATATAATGAATAGAAAAGGAATGTGCTTTTGCCGGCACATTCCTTTTTTATACGTTTGATGAAGCATATTTAAATAGTTATACACATCATTATCTGGTTTAATCAGCTGTTTTGTAGTCCAGTATATATCTTAATACCGGTTTTATATCTTTATCTTCAACATCACTGAATATGACGCCCATACAGCAGCTTTCATAATTCGTATTCTTTATCCAATCACAGTTTTCAGGTGTCAGTCTTATTCCGCAGATGTAATTCTCACCTGTGAGATCGTCATATCCGTAAATGATGTTTTCCTCACCGTAGGCTTTTATCTCGTCCTCAGACAGGTATTCAGACAAGTATCTGAAATAAGTGGCATCGGCGCAGGCGTCAAAGATATCTTCGTCAGCAAAAAACAGGGAAAAATCTCTTGAGGCTATCAAAGCATCGAAGGTATTTTTTGCTTCATAGGTTCCGAAGTCCTGCAGATCCATGTTTACAGAAGCATTGATCTCTATATTGTTACGTGGATCCTTGCCCAGCTCTTCCAGCAAGGGAATGAGAGTATCCTCTATATCCACCACATCAGTTTGATGATGATTGATGAACAGCATATTTACATAGGGTGTATGCTTTCTGTTTACTATAAACACAAAGGCTGCCAGTAAAGCGGCTATTCCTGCAACAAACAGTATCTTTGGCAGATAATAGGTGGAAAAATAGGAAATCTTTTGTTTTAAAGTCATTCCTTTGGTGGGGTTTATCACCTTTTCCGTCCCCGAGGAGATATCCGTTACGGGAGCCATGTATTCATTATCTTCTTTTTTTTCTGTTTCTAGTTCGATTCTCATGTACTAATAATATGATACCGGGGGGAAAAGGTCAAATGTGCAAATCACGTTATGAAATAAAAAAATACTAAACATCACATGGTATACAAGAATACAGCAATATCAAGGCTTGTAAATAATCGGAGTTGTGTAAACAATTCAATGAAAATGCTTACACAAAGAGGCTTAAAGATGTGATTAATTATACTAATCCTGTGTAAGATTTGGTCATAATGTACAAACTAAATGGTTAAAACCTATAGAATAACTACAAAATTGAGAAAGTGAGGACTAACCATATTTACAAAATCATTTAATTTTGATAGTATGTAAATGCGATGTGAAAGCGGTTACATTGTCAACTTACAAGGAGGATATAAAACTTATGAAGAAGAAAGTTATTTCTGTTGTACTTGCTTCTGCAATGGCACTCAGCCTCGCAGCTTGCTCCGGTACAACAACAGAAAACGGAACCGGAACCGGTGATGCTACAACCGATACCACCACCACAACCACTACCACCGATTCCACAGACACCACCGCAGCAGCAGCTACTGAGGAAGAGTATCAGCTCAGCACTATCAAGTTTGTCTGCGACGGTACACTTACCGCAACTGCCGACAGCGGCCAGGATGCTTTTGAAGCACAGTGGGAAGCTGCAGTAGCAGAGAAGATGGGTTACAACATTGACCTTGTGATCGATCAGCAGGATCACTCAGGATACAAGGATGCAGTAGGACGTATCCTTCTGGGCGGAGATCTTCCCGATGTTATGATCATGAGCGCTGATATGTACAAGCAGTATCAGACCACCGGTCTTCTTTGGAATATGGCTGATGCCTACAACAACGCAGAGTTCCAGAGCCGTATGGATATGCCTCTCATCAATCAGAACATGATGACTGCAGATGGCGCTCTCTACGGATTCGCTCCTTATTACGGAAACGGATGCGTTACTTATGTTAAGCAGGCATGGCTCGATGCAGTAGGAATCTCTGCAGACAGCATCAAGACTTATGATGATTACATCAACATGCTTACCGCATTTGCTACAAAGGATCCCGACGGAAACGGTGTAGACGGTGACACCTACGGCGTTATCGCTGCAGGCTTCGGTAAGATGGACGAGGCTCCTTACATCAACTATATGTCTGAGTTCTATCAGGGAGCATATCCCGCAATCCTTCAGGATGCAAACGGTGTATGGTATGATGGATTCCAGACTCAGGAAATGAAGGATGCACTCCTCAGAATGCAGGATGCATATAACAATGGACTTATCGATCCCGAGACTCTTACCGCTACCACAAAGATCGCTCGTGAGAAGTTCTTCTCCAACGATCAGACCGGTTCATCAGGTGCATTTACTTACTGGGCAGGTACCTGGTATCAGACTCTTACCGATAACCTTATCAAGAACGAAGTTGATCCTGAGCTCGTAGAGCTTGCTCCCATCAAGGAAATCAAGGATACTTGGGGCGGATACCTCAACAGAGAAGCTCCCGTATTCGTAATCCTTGACGACGGTGACGGAAATGATGCTCGTGAGAATGCGATCTTCAAGGCATTCATCGAGACCATGCTTGACGGCGGTACTGTCCAGACTCTTTGGACCTATGGTGCAGAGGATGTTCACTGGTCAACCAAGGCAGAAGAGTTCGTAACCAACGCAGGTACTGATAAGGAAAAGAGCTACTCCTACGAGGAGGGTGAGTTCCACCTTAAGCAGGCTCCCAATGATGAGAACACTGTATGGAAGAAGAATCTTATCGATTCTGCTCTTGTTATCGCTCATCTTAATGATGATACCCCTGCAGCAGCAGCTAAGGGAACTGACCTTGCAACCATCGGTAACCAGTTCTTCACCGCAAACTGTGTAGATGCTCCTACCGGTGCTTCTTGCCAGACTCTTACCGACTATGCAGCAGATATCGCAGACGCAAAGAATGAAGTAATTGCAACAGTTGTTACCAAGAACGGTGATGTAGAGACAGCTATGGCAGGATATGTATCCAAGGTTGGCGCTATCATCGATCAGGCACTTACAGAGCTCAATGCTCAGTAATTAATTGCAAACAGTAGTATAAATAGTGTAAAATGTTTTTAGAAGCTGCCCTGTCGCTTTCAAGTTGGCAGGG
>CACXGM010000228.1 GCA_902767075.1 uncultured Lachnospiraceae bacterium | reverse complement strand
TCTTTTGACGAGCGTGCGCGAGAAGATTCGAACTCCCGACCTTCTGATCCGTAGTCAGACGCTCTATCCAGCTGAGCTACGCGCACAAGTTGTACGAAGTATTGCGCCATGCGTTGCGTCCTTTGCGGCGCATGGTAACATGACTTGCTACCGCCTTCTTTACGACGCATGGTATGTGGCTCTGTCGTCACAACATTAGACATTATATACTTGACTCTACCTAATGTCAAGCACTTCTTTTACAGTTTCTAAAACCCTTGTGGCATCAAAAGGTTTGGTCAGGAAATCCTCGGCTCCGCGCTTTAAAGCTTCCACCATCTTTTCTCTCTGACCTGCGGCTGTTATCATGATAACCTTCGCATTTTCATCCTCATGACGGATAAGACTCAGGCACTCGATCCCGTCCATCTTTGGCATTGTGATATCCATGGTAACAAGGTCGGGATGGTACATCTTGTACATCTGATATCCTTCCTCGCCGTCCACAGCTTCCCCTACAATGTCAAAGCCGTTCTCTTCCAAAAGTTCACGTAATAATCTTCTTGATGTTTTAGAGTCATCTACAATAAGAATTCCAGCCACTTTATTTCCTCCTTGATCACCTGTTGAGCACGCCGATTGAAAAACACAGTTTTCTTTTACCGGATGTGAGATTCAGTCTGCATATCGGATCCGCTTCATACTTTTTCGGTATACTATCAAAAGACGGCGGAAGGAGTTCACATTGATCTCCCTTCCTGCTCATCTCGGATGCGTAGGCTCCGCTGATGAAATTCAGCATCTCACCCGCAGCGTCCAGAGCATCTGCCTCTGTAATCTCACCAAAGTCTTCTCCGGCAAATCGTGAGACGGCTCCCAAGAGCCCCCCATCAACCTCATTCAAAGAACAAACTATGGTATTGCTTCCTTCAATTATCTGTGTCGCACCCGGCTCACTGGGAAACTCCTTTGCAAGCCCGATATCATCTACCTTTATGTCCCCATCCATGTATAGTCCGATGGTTCCCACTGCTTTTTCGAAGATGATACCGTAGTTTTCCATCCCGGGTGGCATAACCGCTTTATTATTCATGCTTTAACCCATTTTGACCGCATCGTCCTTAAGCTTTGAAATCAATTCTCTGATGGAATCCGTATCCAGAGCGGCAACCGCCCCCATCAGATCCTCCATCTGCTTCTTTCCGTCCCATGGAAGTTTTATCTGGGACAGTGCTTTTGCCTCCGGATCCATACTGTCTATATCCAGCACCTCCGAGGCTTCGGCAAGTTTTTTCAGGTGTGCGAGAAACTCTGCTTTATCAAAGGATACCACCTCATCTTTCGGGAAGATAACACTCAACTTATCGCCGTAGGAAAGCCAGTTCTTCACGAAAATATCATTCAATGACGTAAGGGTTTCAGTGTCCTTTTCAATTGCCGCTTTTTCCAGCAAAAAAGCCATTCCCGACAGCGGGACAATTCCTACAAGTGTGGCCGAGCTCTTCATACTGTGCACCAGTACCCGGTACTCAGAAAGAGCGTATTCATTCAGTATCTTTCCCTGATATATCTCCAGCTTGCCGTAATACTCCCGGAGCCTGTCGGCATCCCTGGAGATCATAAGTCTGAAATTACCAAGAGTCTCTTTGAGAGTTTCATTATCAAAGAAGTGAATCTTGGCAAAATCCCAGTCAAGACCTTCAATATCATAATCATCAGGATTGAAGCCCTCCGATCTGATCTCGCCGAATCTACCGTAATTTTGGATCAGTTCATCGGGAAGAAAATCTGCCACCACCTGCTCCAAATGAGTTGGTTTCACCGGTTTTTTCAGAAAACATGAAAAGCCTTCACGGTTGTACAGTTCTCTGGCATCCGTGTCCGGATTTGCAGAAAGCGCAATGATCGGAATGCTCTTGCAGGGGCCGTCCCCCGCACGGATCCTTCTGAAGGTCTCTATACCGTCGATTCCCGGCATAAGATGGTCCATAAGGATAAGATCGTAAGAGGCGGATTCTGTTTTTGCCAGACATTCCTGTCCGCTGAAAGCCTCTTCCACTTCTATTCCGGTCTTTTTAAGCAAAGACTTAACAAGCTTGCAGTTCATGCTGTTATCATCAACCACAAGTATCCTTGCACCCGGAGCATACAGTCCGTCATACTTTTCATTTATTTCTGAATTTCCCAATAATTCCTCTCCCTTTGAATTAAACGCCCGATGCCCCCTCAAAGAAATCCAGTACGCTCTGCATCATAGGGGTATTGACTCCGTCCTCGTCTTCATCAAAGATAATATCCGTGTGGCCATTACTGTCCTCTAAATCCGAGTAGTAATAGACAACATCATCTTCTGTGATCTCATTTCTGTGAGAATAGAGTGAATACTCTCCCGCAGGAGCGCTCTTGTCTTCAGATCCCTGTACTATCATAACGGGGACATCGCTCTCATCAAGCAGGTCTGTTGCACGCAGATTAACGGTTTTGGGTCCGAACAGTATGGCCTGATAGCACCAAAGTGCAGGATAGTTAAGGTTTGCAGCCTTTCCCACATAGCGGGTGGAAAGCGCCATTATGGCATCCATCGCAGTGTTGTGCGCACCTATGGCAACTGCTGCCTTTATATCCTCATCAGCCTCAAGTGCGGTGCAAACCGTAAAAGCACCTCTGCTGTGTCCGAACAGGTACAGATCCTCACCCGGGTATTCAGTGTCAACGTATTCAAGGACCGCCTCAAGATCTTTTATCTCCTGAGAATATCCCTTCATACTTTTTCCGGTACTGCCGGTGCTGCCGGTGGGATCAAATGCAAGAACATCATATCCTTCATTTTTGAAGGTGTTGACAACCGGGATGAAATCATCCGCTCCGGCATTTACACCGGGAGCAATGACCACCATTCCCTTTTCGTTTTCAGTATCATAGGCGTAAGCCTTTATCGTATCCTTACCCGAAACTATGGAAAGCTCCTGCCTGCCGTTTACAAGATCGGTGAATCTGTCATCCGACAGATATTCGATAGGCTCTGCGGGGTCATATCTTTTAAAAGCCATATCGTAAATGATCTTGGTTGCGATGGAATTCATCACAAAAATAACTCCGGCTGCAATAAGGATGATCTTAACAGGTTTTTTCATGACTCTTTTTTTACCACACTTCCTCTGCCAAATATGCGAAGATAGCTATGATAAAGATTACCCCCATCACAATACCCGATATAAGTCCGGCTCTGCTCAAATGTCTTCCGATCTTGCCCTTTGTATCGATAGTTCCGTAGGTCGCAAGAGTCTCGTTAGACTTTGCAAGTCCGATAGCTCCCAGAACTATACCACCTATTGAGAGCCAGAATGATAAAGAAAGGCAAAGTGAAACGATTCCGTATACAAGATTAGGTGTGGTATTTCCCGTGTTCACAACAGGTGCGACTACGGGCTGGCTGTACATGGGCTGTGCATATACGGGCTGACCTTCAACCGGCTGGGGCTGGGGCTGTGCGTATACAGGCTGCGCGTACACGGGCTGTCCTACAACCGGCTGGGGCTGGGGCTGTGCGTATACAGGCTGGCCATACACGGGCTGGCCGTATACAGGCTGACCCTCTGCTGTCTGTGCATATACAGGTGCGGGCGCAGGTGCAGGTTCCGGTGCAGGTGCATTCTGCTGATCTGCAAAATATGCTCCTGCCGCCTGTGCAGGTGCTTCGGGTGCCACAGGAGCCTGAGCTGCTGCCGGATCCACCGTGTCTGCTGTCTGAGGCTGCTCACCAATGGTTACTTCCGGAATATCGGGCGCCTGAACCTCGGGCATCTGAATCTCTGATGCTACAGGCTCTGAAGAAGCTTCTGCAGGAGCCTCTGCCGGAGCAGGAGCAGGTGCTGCGCCTGCGGCCGCCGTGGCTGCCGCATTGGCTGCCTGAACTGCGGTGCCGCATACCATGCAGAACTTATCTCCCTCATTTATTTCTGAACCACAAAAACTACAAACCATTATATTTCCCTCCAAAGATATAAAATTATTGCTCGCCATTACAGACTCGCGAATTGCTTCGCAATTTGCTCGTTGAAATCAGACTCGCGAATTGCTTCGCAATTTGCTCGTTGAAACAGACTCGCGAATTGCTTCGCAATTTGCTCGTTGAAATATAAATGCACACTGTGCATTTATATTTCACATTATAGACTAAAACTGCG
>CACXGM010000227.1 GCA_902767075.1 uncultured Lachnospiraceae bacterium | reverse complement strand
TCAGGAAGCGGGTAAAAAACGATCACAAGGATCCGCAAAAAGTATATGAAAACATGCTTTATCGGTTTTATGAGCTGATCATTTCCGCCACATCCGTAATGAGCTTTGCCTGTGCATATGTGGTGATGAATCATGTGTATTCTCTGTATGAGGGTACCACGGACACCGGCGCCATGGGTGTATTTTTGAACATCTGGGGAAACTGGAAGGATTTTGCCCTGCTGTTTCTTATATGCCTTTCCTGTGGGATCAACACTTTTCTGGACAAGCTCATCATACCGCTTAAGGGCATTACCAGAGACCAGATAGCGGTCATCAGAATGCTGGGAATGTTTTATGCGATCATCGTGATCCTGTACATGAATGTCATCGGGGATTCAAACGAATACAGTCCGGTCATGATCTATTATCTTGGGTTGATGGTGGGTCGATTTGTGTATTTTGATGCCTCCTTTAAGGATTTTCTGAAGGCTATGAAGAATATGTTTTTCTGCGCGCCGCTTCTGATAATGGGGCTTACTCTGTCGGGGCTGGTCAGCTGGTTTGGCTTCGGCACGGGCTTTTTGCTGGAGAGAAATTATTACATCGTGGGGGTTTTCTATACGCATTTATTCCTGCTGGCAGCAGTGTTTGCGGCGTTTCACGGCGGTAATATCATTGCGAAGATCCGAAGATCAAAATCTAAAAAATCTTCCGGGGAAAAATCTTCCGGAAAGAAATCCGCAAATTAATATTTTGTTCGATTTACAAATGCGAACACACGTTCTATACTATATCCCACACGGGGTATAGATTATGTCGAGAAAGATTGAAAAAATAGATGTGATCTGCCAGCATTCCTGCGATGGCTCGGTGATCCCTCTCAGGGTCCGGGTCACGGATGAGGAAGGAGAAAGACACATATTTACAATTAAAGAATACAAGAATCTGTCCGGAGACGGTGCATATACCACGCCGGACGGGGTGTATGTCACCAACGATATCATGGTGTTTGACTGTACAATCATCGTATTTGAGGCAAAAAAGCAGATCCGCCTGTACTACGAGGTGAGCAGGAGCCACTGGGCCATGGTGGTGTAGGCGGTGGAAAGTCACTACACTCTTTGCCTCGGATATGGTAAAATAGACAGGCAGACTTTTTTTTAAGGAGGCATCAAAATGGAAAGAGTTGAAAAGTTTTTAAAAGAGGCAGGAACTTATTATCTGGCCACAGTTGAAGGAGATCAGCCCAGAGTCAGACCCTTCGGTACAGTAAATAATTTCGAGGGTAAGCTCTACATCCAGACCGGCAAGTCAAAGGATGTTTCAAAGCAGATACACGCTAACCCGAAATCTGAGATCTGCGCCTTTATGGACGGCAGATGGATCCGCATCGCCTGCGAACTTGTGGAGGATGACAGAAGAGAGGCCAGAAAGGCTATGCTGGATGCGTATCCTCAGCTCAGAGGCATGTATTCCGAGGACGATGGCAACACAGAGGTATTCTATATGAAGAATGCTACCGCTACCATCAGCTCTTTCACTGCCGCGCCGGAAGTTATCACTTTCTGAATCGATATGAATTGATATAAGTAAAGATATGGGGAAATATGATGATATAATCGATCATCCGCACTATCAGTCGAGCAAGAGGCCGCATATGAGCCTTTTAAACAGAGCGGCGCAGTTTGCACCTTTCGCGGCGCTTTCCGGATATGGGGAAGCGGTGGCGGAGACGGAGCGCATCACCGAGGAACGGGCTGTATTGGACGATTCCGTGGTGGAAGAGATAAATGCTAGGCTCGGAGAGATAGCGGAGCGCTTAAACCGGGGAACAGGCAGCGCACCCTATGTGATGATAACGCATTTTGTGGACGACCTATTAAAGGATGGCGGCAGTTATGTTCATACATCGGGAAACGTTAAGAAGATAGACGCTTATGAAAAAAGTGTGCTGATGCAGGACGGAATCCTGATAAACATGCGTGATATCTTTGATGTGGAGATCATGGAGTAGGGTGAAAAGATGGGAACAGGTATGCCGTTTATAAAGCCATTTATGCTTGAAACCTGTCACATATGATAGTATAATAAAACGGATGGGGAAATTAAAACTGTTGTATGACAGGGGGTATATTTAATGCTTGATAAAAGAGCCTATCCAAGGATCGATTTATCTGTACCGGCAATACTACATGACAGCAGACAGAATCGAGAGATCAGCTGTCAGGTTAAAAATATCAGCGAAACAGGGGTATGTTTCCAGATTCCGCTCAACGAGAGATACATAGAAAACATTAAAAACAACGAATACATACATTTCCAGTTTATAGACACCTATATGTACGGAAAGAGTGAGGAGACGGATGTTCTTTCTACCGACTGTCTGATCAGATATGTGAAGGTTGACGAAAACAGTATGACTATCGGTGGCTACGTTACGGAAAAGGGATTTCAGGAATACGCTTCGAAGCGGGAGATCCTCTATTGTATCGATAAAATGTATGCATGATCATATCCGGATACTGAGGTATCCGGATTTTTTTAAGATTTAGGGAACTTTAAAGCATTCAGGATTCTGTAAAAAACTCGTTTTTTTGCTTCAGGAGCGTTATGAAGAAGTTTATCAAAAGATTCAGGGAACCATTTTCATATCTGATGATAGCGCTGGGGGCGTTGATGGCCAGCTTCTCCGTAATATGCATTCTCATTCCGAATGATGCAATTGATTACGGTACTGCGGGTATTGCCATCATAATAAATAAGCTCACCGGTTTTAATCTTTCCGCGTGCGTGGCGGTGGTCTTTGCGCCCTTTCTGATATTGGGGACTGTTATTCTGGGCAGGACCTTCGGAATAAAGGCGATCGTGGGCACGGTATTCTACACCGTGGGTCTGGAAGTATTCAAGGTGATCCCATTTGAACTGAATACGGAGCATTTTCTGGCTGTGGTATTCGGAGGAGCGATACTGGGTGCGGGACTGGCACTGATCCTCAGAAACGGAGGGTGTATCGACGGCTCAGAGATATTTGCGAATATAATCACCAAAAAGCTTTATGACAAAACCGGCAAGAACTTCAGTCTGACCTATATACTGGTGGGCTTTAATGCCTGTGTGTATATTGCGGTATTTGTCCTGATCAACCGAAATGCAGCGCTGATGAGCCTCCTGGTATACGTGGTGGCCACCTCGATCGTCAGCAGGTTCACGGATCATTTCGAAGCGATCAAGCAGGTCACCATTATCACCAACGATTCCGATGCGGTGGTGGCCAGCATCAAAAAAGAACTTAACAAAACCTGTACCATTATGAACTCCCAGGGAGCTATCGCGGGGGAGAATAAAATGGTCATTTGCTACATCAGTTATTTCGAAATGGCAAAGATGAAGGAGCTGCTTAATTCCCACAAGGGAACCTTCAGCACCATCACCACCATCGATGAGATCTTGAGATAGGAAAGAAAGGAGAGAGCCGAATGTATTATTTGATCGAGAATACGTTGACAAAGTGTTCGGCAGAGGATTGCCGCAAAAAGGGCTGCCAGTATGTCGCAGTGCTCACACCTGATGAGTGGCAGAAAAGCCGTGAAGATTTTGAGATGGGAATCGATATGGACCTTGATATCACAGAGGTTCACTCCACCAAAGCGGAAGTCAACTACGACTCCGTAACAGGTACATTCCTGATCCCCGACATAAACGATATGACGGCTGAATATAAGAAGCTGGCCTTTGCTCTGGATGAAAAGGGTATTGTTATCATCGACCCTGTGGATACCGCCGAAAGCATTATAAATAAGATAATAGAGACAAAAAAATGGCGCCTTCCCAGTCTTGAGAGATTTATATATGATTTCCTGGAGCAGATAATACGAGGGGATCTTGCAAAACTGGAGGCATATGATAAAGAGCTGGATGCCATGGATCGTGACATCGACAACGGCAAGGATGCAAATATCGAGAGGCTCAATGATATCAGAGGAGATCTGCGGGATCTTCGCACGCATTACGATCATCTGATCGATCTGGCGCAGGAGCTTGAGGAGAACGAAAATAATTTCTTCAAAGCCCAGAATATCAGATACTTTAAACTTTTTTCCAACAGAGTGTCCAGACTCTATGATATGGTGAATTCACTTCTGGACTACACGACACAGATCCGTGAAACCAATGAATCAAAGGTGGGAGTCAAGCAAAACAGGATCATGACGGTGCTGACCGTCGTCACTACCATCTTTATGCCCCTTACCCTGATCGTAGGCTGGTACGGTATGAACTTCAGATACATGCCGGAGCTGGATACCAAATGGGGATATCCAATGGTTATCGCAGTCAGCCTCGTGATCGCCATCTCCGGCCTTATATTCTTTAAGATAAAGAAGTGGCTGTGAAAAAAACTGAAGTAAGAAGCTGCAGTGGGCGGCAAAAGAGAACGCTGAAATGAATTACATGTTGAGCGATTATCTGAAGGACAGATTCGGCTGCAAGGTGTACCGCATAGCTTTAAACGGAGGCTTCACCTGCCCAAACCGTGACGGATCCCTGGATACGAGAGGGTGCATCTTCTGCTCTGCGGGAGGCAGCGGAGACTTTGCGGAAAAGCCGCAGATGAGCATTACGCAGCAGATAGAATCCGGAAAAAGCAGAGTCGAAAAGAAAATAAAAAACGGAAAATATATAGCATATTTTCAGGCCTTTACAAATACCTACGGACCGGTCGATACGCTGAGAAAGCTGTTTACCGAGGCGATAATGCATCCGGATATTGTGGCGCTGTCCGTTGCCACACGGCCGGACTGCCTGCCGGAAGAAGTGCTGGATCTTTTGGATGAATTGAACAGGATAAAACCGGTCTGGGTGGAGCTGGGGCTTCAGACCATCCACGAGAAAACGGCAGAGTATATACGCCGGGGTTACCCGTTAAGCGTTTATGATAAAGCTGTGGAAGACTTAAAGGAAAGAAAACTGGAGGTCATAACCCATGTGATCCTGGGACTTCCGGGGGAGAGCACAGAAGATATGAAACTAACCGTCGGTTATGTCTGCAGGCATGCTGACGGGATCAAATTGCAGCTTCTTCACGTGCTCCGGGGGACGGACCTTGCCGCAGAGTATGAAAAGGGAAAGGTTCCCGTTATGACTGAGGATGAATACATCGGTCTCCTTGAGGAACTGCTGAAGATCATCCCCGAAAAGACCGTGATACACAGGCTCACGGGAGACGGTGCAAAAAAGGATCTGATAGCGCCCTTATGGAGCGCGGACAAAAAGCATGTCCTGAACCGTATAAACCGTATACTAAAAAAAGACCGATCATAAAAAAGCATTATAAATACACCACCATTAATACCCTATCTTAAAACAGGAGGCATCATGAATCTTAAAACAGCTTACGAACCATATTTTAAAATTGGAGCGGCGATATCCAGGTGGAATCTCTATACCCCCGCACATATGAAGCTTCTCACATCACAGTTTAACAGCTTCACCTGTGAAAATGACATGAAGCCTATGTTTTATCTGGACAAGGAAGAGAATAAAAACGATCCGGACAAGTATGATCTTGCACCGGCTCTTACATTTGATAAGGCGATCCCCTATCTTGAATTTGCAAAAAAGAACGGGATCGCAATGCGCGGACATACTCTTGTATGGCATAACCAGACGCCCAAGTGGTTTTTCTGTGAGCATTATAACGAGATGTATCCCATGGCGAGCAGGGAGACAATACTCGCCAGACTGGAGAGCTATATAAAGGGCGTGCTGGAATTCGTTCAGACAAATTATCCCGGGATCATCTATGCCTGGGATGTGGTAAACGAGATCGTGGACGATGGCGCTTTCAGAAAGTCCATCTGGTCACAGACCGTGGGTGAGGACTTTTTCATCAAAGCCTTTGAATATGCCAGAAAATATGCCGCTCCGGGTGTGGATCTTTTCTACAATGACTACGAGACCTCCGAGCCCTGGAAAAGGGACTTCATCATCGCAAATGTCTTAAAGCCCCTTATGGATAAAAAACTGGTGGACGGAATGGGTCTTCAGTCCCATCTTTTGATGGATCACCCTGACCTTGAGATCTACAAGACAGCCCTTGAGATGTACGGGGCTCTTGGTTTAAAGATAAATGTCACAGAGCTTGACATGCACAATAACGACAACAGCGAAGCATCGCAGCATGCCCTGGCAGAGAGATATAAGGAGTTTTTCAAGATTTATCTGGATGCAAAAAAGTCCGGCAAGGCAAATATCACTTCCGTCACCTTCTGGAATCTTTTGGATGAAAACAGCTGGCTTTCCGGCTTTAGAAGAGAGACCAGTTATCCTCTTCTCTTTAAGGGTAAGTGCGAGGCAAAGGAAAGCTATTATGCCGTACTCTCCGCAGCAGTGCCGGATGCAGATATTGACAAGTGGGAGCCTGACTATGTATACGAGGAATTTCTTGTGACAGGTATGCCCCAAAAGGAGGTCATCAGTAACCGCGAGGATATCTGGGAAGACGGCGAGTACGACTACGAGGCATCCTATGGTTTCAGGCCGAATCTTCATTCATACCTTCATCCGGATGGAACCGACAGGGATTTCATGCTGATGGTTCCGGGCGGCGGTTATTGTATGGTGTGCTCTCATGAGGGCGAGCTTCCCGCAATGGAATTCTACAGACGGGGAATGAATGTATTTGTGCTGAGCTATACCACTGATATCACTATGTCAGTTCCTCTCAAAAAACAGCCACTGGAGGATATTTCCAGAGCGGTGAGATACATCAGGAAAAATGCAGCGGACAGAGAGATCGATCTTAAGAAACTCATCATCTGCGGATTCTCGGCAGGAGCCCATGTATGCGCCAGCCTGGCAGTTCACTTTGATGATATAAAGGACAAGAACCCTGCCTATGCTAAATATTCAAACAGGCCCGACGGTGTGATACTGTCATATCCTGTGATAACCACCGGTGAGTTCACCCATGCGGACTCAGTGAGAGCGCTCCTTGGAAATGAGCCCACCCGGGAGGAACTGGATTACTTCTCCTGTGAGAAGCATGTCACCGAAAACACACCACCCACCTTCCTCTGGCAGACACAGGAGGATGGTCTGGTACCTGTGGAGAACAGTTATCTGTTTGCAATGGCACTCAGGAAAAACAAGGTGCCCTTCGCACATTATGTATTTCCTGCGGGACATCACGGCCTCACCATCGCAAACAAGGAATACTTCAGCGGCTGGTCCGGCGGTGACTACACCATGGAGCAGACCTGGCGCGCAGTATTTTCTGTCAAGGATGGCAAGGGAGTAAAGGTTTCCGACAAGCGAAAGGAAGAACTCATGGAGCAGTTCTTTGGCGGAAACGAGATGCCTGCAAACGGTATCGATATGAGTCTTAAGGAGGATGTGGGCCTCTGGGGCGATCTGGCCTGGGCCTGGATAAAACGCCTGTAACTGAATCTAAATATAAAAAAATATCATTTATCTATAAAGTAATTAATGTAAGGAGCCGATAAAAAGAATGAGATAACTATCCGTATCTCATGTAACGTTGAAAAGGATTTCAATGAATTTCTACAAGGAGGTAGCAAGTATGACAGGTATCCAAGGATCGTCTGCATATCAGCAGACAATGCGTTCCTGGGCCGGATCAAGGACTGAACACGAGGCGGAAGCCAAAGTGAAAAGCACCACCGACCCTCCAAAGGCAGGCACGTCCAAACCCCAGTCACCTTCAAAGGTTGAGACCCGGGCGTGGAAGCCAATCGACACAGCAGGTTCGCTGGTTCCCCAGAAGACTGACTACGGCTTTACCATAGGTGAAGTGTCCCTTTCCGACAAGGCAAAGGACTACTATGATAAGCTGAAAGCCAAATTTCACAACCTTGAGTTCATCGCCGTCAGCAAGGATATGAAGGAGCAGGTTAAAAAGAATGCTTCCGCATATGGAAACGCAAACAAGATGGTGGTTCTCATCGATGAAGAAAAGCTGGAGCGTATGGCAAACGACGAAGCCTTCAGAAATAAGTATGAAGGCATTATCGCTATGTCACAGGCTAAGCTTACCGAGGCTAAAAACAGTCTGAACAGCAGCGGTGCATCGGTTAAAAACTTCGGAATGAGCGTGGACGAGAACGGAAAAGAACGCTTTTTTGCAACCGTTGAAAAATCTCTTGATCTTCAGAAGGAGCGCATAGAAAAGAAAGCTGCGGAGAAGAGAGAACAAAAGGCTGCAGAGAAAAAGAAAGCAGCAAAGGAAGCTGAAAAAGATCGAATAGAGAAAGTCAAAGAAAAGCACGAAAAGGAAGCAGAGCGGATAGAGGATGCTTCCGAGGAGATCACTGAAGAGGAGACCATAGAGGACAACAGAGAGTATATAAGCTTTGAGTCCGGATCTCTCGATGATCTTATCAGTAAAGTAAGAGCCTACTCATTGGAGAGTGCATCGGCACATGTAATGACGGATGCAGAGCGTATGGTAGGCGGTAACATCGACTTCAAAGGTTGATGCAAAAATGACAGGCTGCACCGGGATTTTAGAGTCCCGGTGCTTTTTTTCGCTGTGACAGCAGGTAGAGCCATTTGAATTTTCCTATGATTTGTTAGGAAAACGGCAAATTTATATTGTAAAGAGCCCATAAAAAAGTATAAAATAATATAATATCTCCGCATTATTATGACAGTTTTGATCTCCGACAAAGACACCAGAGAGGACTTGCCATGAGTCATAAGAGAAACGAAAACTTTATAGTGCTGTTGGCACTGTTATCAAGCATTGGTATCACAGTGGAGAGCATCCTTCTTAAGTGGGAATTCTGGGTGCCTCCCATCATAGTCATAGCATCGATTCTTTTGTGGGTGGCCAATCTTCTGGGTAAGCCGGATTATACTGTCCGCAGAATTTTATATTTTGTATATGCGCTCTTTGTCGTGTTCTTTCACGGCGTTCATATGACCAGCTTCTTTGATTCCACCCTTGTGGTGGCTCTTGTGATGATCTCTTTTTCCTTCCTGAGGCAGTTGTACATGCTTCACCTGTTTCTGGCGGAGTATGCGGTGATCCTCACCATTCAGTTTTTCCTTTTGAGATCGGACGAGAATTTCGTCCTGGATTCCCTCACGGTTTCCCGGGTTATTCTCCATGTAGCGATAATATTCTTTGTTTATCTTTGCTGCACCAAGATCGTGCGCGATCACACAGCAAACGAGGAAATAGTTGCGGATAAGGATGACCGGATCGAAAAATATGAAGAGGATATGGAGGATTTCCTCTCAAATATATCCCATGAGCTGCGTACTCCCGTCAATGTTGTCAACGGCATGTCGGAGCTTTTGATAAAAAAGAACAACGGAACGGAAGCTTACAGCATAAAGGATGCGGGAATCCGTCTGGCCTATCAGATAGAGGATATACAGGACTACACGGAGTGTAAGAGAAACAAGGTGATCCTGGAAGAGGAAGATTATATGAGCACATCTGTTTTAAATGATGTGGTCTCATCCTTCCGTCTGATGGACAATTCAAACGGACTACTGCTTGTGGCGGACTTGGACCCTGCTGTGCCGAATATGATGCGCGGCGATATCAAGAAGCTTCACAAGATATTCCGACATCTATTGGAGAATGCGGTGAAGTTTACCAAGGCCGGAGGGATTTACGTCAGAATGTATTCCGAGGATACGGATTACGGTGTGAATCTGTGTATCGAAATGACGGATACCGGTATCGGCATGGACAGAAAGACTCTGGATTCTCTCTCCGAGGGAATGTTCCAGGCGGATAAAAAGAGAAACAGAAGCGCCGGAGGGATCGGACTGGGGCTTTATATCGTGTACGGATTTGCCCACAGAATGGGAGGCTTCGTTAAGATAGAAAGTGAGCCGGGGGCGGGTACCACGGTGCGCGTCACAATCCCTCAAAAGGTGGTGGACGAGGCACGCTGCATACAGCTTTCTCCCTCCTTTAAAGGGGATATTGTATTCCATGTCAGGTCTGATAAATTCAGGGTTCCGAAGGTGCGTGATTTCTATCGCTCCATGGCGCTTAATCTGGCAGCGGGTATTCATGTTCCGCTGTATTCCGCGGAGACGAAAAAGGATGTCGAACGCTTTGTGGAGAAGCTAAATGTTTCCTATGTTTTCATGGGACAGGAAGAGTATGAGGAGGATCCGGAGTATTTCGACAGGCTGAGCATGGGTGACATTATCGTGGGCGTGTCGGCCGGTATGGATTTCACGCCGCGCTACGGAAGCCGCGTAATGATCATGCCGAGACCTCTTTACGGATATCCTGTAATGAAGCTTCTTAACGAGGGACGAGGTGTTACTCATATGGACTTTACGGAGGATGTGGTCAAGCCTGTTATGAAGAATGTAAGGGCTCTTATCGTAGATGATGAGCCCATGAACCTGGTGGTGGCAAGGAGCCTTTTTGCGGACTACGATATGGATATTGACACTGCCGAGAGCGGACGAGAGGGCGTCGATAAGTTTACGGACGGTGATTACGATATCGTATTCATGGATCATATGATGCCTGAAATGGACGGCGTCGAAGCTATGAAGCTGATAAAGAAGGCGGGAGAGAAACTGGGTAAACCCTCTGTAGTGGTGGCTCTTACCGCAAATGCCGTATCCGGTGCAAGGGAAATGTTTATGAAGGAGGGCTTTGACGGGTTTATCGCAAAGCCTATCAATGTCACTGATTTTGAGAGAGTGATGATACAGGTACTTCCCGAATCAAAGATCGAGAAGGGAGGTGCTTACCGATGATCAAGAATCTGGTTAAAAAGATCAGAGAAACCATCACTGATCAAAACAGGGATTTCCAGGAAAGGATTTTCCTGATCTACGCACTGTTTTCCGAAGTGACTACCATTATCGCCCTTGTCTTTGACCTGATCATCAAGGAGTACATAGGCGAGATCATAGTCCTGTGTGCGGTGATCGTTGCAGTCCCTCTTGTATCCTTTATCTGCATGTATAAAAACAGGATAAAGTTTGCGATCTATTTCCTGCTGGGAAGCCTGGTCTTTCTGATAGAGCCTGCGCTGTTTTTCTTTGGCGGAGGCCTGGAGGGCGGCGGAGTGATCTGGTTTATCTTTGCATTTATGTATATAGGTCTGGTCATCACAGGAAGGGCGAGGATCATTTTCCTGGGCATCCTGATGGCCGAGACTGTGGCCTGCTATGTTATCGCATATCTTCGCCCGGAGTGGGTTCCGGTGCACTCGCGTGAGGCATTGTTCATCGATTCCATCGTGTCCATCATGCTGGTTGGCGGACACTGCTTTGCCATGACTCTGGCGCAGAATACTCTCCTGAAGGCGGAAAAGGAGCGTGCCCAGAAGGAGGCTGAAAGAGCGGAGGAACTCACCAGGAGCCAGAACCGCTTTTTCTCCAGCATGAGCCACGAGATCCGAACTCCAATCAACTCAATTCTGGGACTGAATGAACTGATATTAAGGGAGCAGAGCGCATCAAAGGAGATCGTAAAGGATGCAACCGGGATCCAGGGCGCAGGTAAGCTGCTCCTTGCCCTGATAAACGATATTCTGGACTTTTCAAAGATGGAAGCGGGCAGCATGGACATAGTGCCCGTGGACTACAATGTGGGTGATATGCTCTCGGAGATCGTAAATATGATCTGGCTGAAGGCATATGAAAAGGGACTTAAGTTTGATGTTACGGTGGATCCGAAGGTTCCGAAGGTGCTCTACGGAGACGAGGTACGTATAAAGCAGGTGATCATAAACCTGTTGAACAATGCGGTAAAATATACTTCCGAGGGCTCTGTTGACCTGCACGTGGAAAGCGAGTACGAGGACAGTACCACCGCCCTTTTGACCATTTCCATATCGGATACCGGAATGGGTATCAAAAAGGAGGCCCTTCCCTATCTTTTCGATGCGTTCAAACGTGTGGACGAGGAGAAAAACAGGCATATCGAAGGTACAGGTCTGGGCCTGTCCATAGTTAAGCAACTGGTAGAATTAATGGGTGGAAGTGTCACCGTAAACAGCGTGTACGGCGAGGGCTCCACCTTTGTGGTCACCCTGAGGCAGGTAGTGACGGATCCTGCCCAGATCGGGGATCTGAACATTCACAGTCAGGCATCCGCAAAGAGAGTTCAGTATGAGACCGGCTTCACCGCACCCGAGGCAAATATCCTCATCGTAGATGACAACGATATGAATCTGGAGGTTGAGACAAAACTCCTGGCGGATACACTTATAAAGGTTGACACCGCTTACAGCGGAAAAGAAGCTCTGGAGCGCTCTGTAAAGAAGCATTATGACGTGATCCTGATGGACCACCTGATGCCTGTGATGGACGGTATCGAGTGCCTTGAGAGACTCAGAAATCAGACAGGCGGCCTGAACAGGACCACCCCTGTTATCGTGCTCACCGCCAATGCGGGAAGTGATAACAGGAATCTGTACAATATGGCGGGCTTTGACGGTTATCTGGTAAAGCCCGTATCGGGACAGTCTCTGGAAGATACCCTCATGAAATTTATCCCCAAGGAGAAGCTGATCATCACGGGAGGAATATCCCAGATGGGCGAGGATATCAACACCTCCGCGGGATATGTGAGAAAGGCTTCCGTTGTCATCACATCCACCAGCGTTTGCGATCTGCCGGAGGATGTGGTCAAAAAGATAAATGTTCCCATCCTGCCTTTTTTGGTGCGCACCTCGGAGGGCGTGTTCAAGGACGGCGTTCAGATGGATGCGAACGAGCTGATCCGCTATATAAACAACGGCGGAAATGCAAAATCCCTGCCGCCTGATGTAAAGGCTTATACGGAGTTTTTCGCAAATGCATTAAAGAGGGCTCACCATTTGATCCACATTTCGCTCACCACCAGTATGAGCAAGGATTACCAGATCGCATCGGAGGCTGCGAAGTCTTTTGATAACGTGACTGTGGTGAACTCTGAGTGCCTTTCCTCAGCCACCGGACTGCTGGTTCTCATCGCACACAGGCTGGCTCAGCAGGGTATCCCTGCGGAAGAGATAGTGGAGGAACTGGAGTCCGTAAAGAAGCGCTTAAGATGCAGCTTCATCATAGATACCACGGAGTTTATGGCGAGAAGAGGATTGGTTGGAAGCACCATCCACAGGCTGGCCAGATCCCTTAACATGCGCCCCGTGATCAAGTTTAAAAACGACAGGGCATCCATCGGCAGCATCTGGATGGGCAACACGAAGAGCGCATACAAGAACTATATTTCTAAGGTTATTCCTGTTGATATCATCCCTGATTCGGAAGTGGCATTTGTCACATATGCGGATGTGCCCGTTGAAACACTTATGTGGGTCAAGGAGGAACTCAGCAAAACTGCTTATTTTGAGCACGTTATCTTTAAGCAGGCTTCCGCTGCCATCAGCTCGAACTGCGGCCCCGGAACCATTGGAATCCTGTATTTTGTAAAGTCGAATAAGTCATACAATATCAGCTCCTTCATCACAGACGAGAGTGAGATCCCGGTCTATGACGACACAAAGGAAAAGAAGGCGGAGGAAGTGATGTCCGCCGAAATTTCGGACTCAGAGGATACAGGAAGAGAAAATGCTTCGGACAAAGAGCCCGAATGGTTTGAACGGATCGAGGAGATAGATGCCAAGATCGCAATAGAAAACAGCGGTTCCCGGGAAGCATTTAAGACCGTTCTGAAGATATTTAACAAGTCTGTGGTGAACAAATACACCGAACTTCAGGGATATTACAACTCAGGAGACTGGGAGAACTACACCATAAAGATACATGCTCTTAAATCTTCGGCAAAGCTTATCGGAGCTATGGAGATCTCTCAGAAAGCACAGCTTCTTGAAAATGCCGGAAAAGAGGGAAATATCGGATACATAAAGGAAAACTACGAATCCTTTATGAAGGAGTTTGACGCCCTGGGTAAAAAGATATCCGAAGGATTTGCAAAAGAATCGGGAGAGATGAAGGAGTTATCTGCCGGGAATTCAAAGCCGGTTGCGGACGATTGCCTTATAAAGAGTGTGTACGAGGATCTTCATGAGGCCGCAGAGGCAATGGATTGCGATACGATAGAGGGGATTCTTAAGGAGATAGATGGATATACCATCCCGGCTCCCCACGCAGAAAAGCTTGAAAAGATACGTCAGTATTCGGATGTTTTTGATTATGAGGCTATCATAGAGCTTTTAAGCGAAGAGTAAACGCCTATGAAAGGACATTGATCTAAGATGGAAACGGTTATCAAAATAAATGATGCGTTGAACTCATTTGTCTGGGGGACCTTTGGTATTGTGCTGCTTCTGGGAACGGGACTTATCTGCACCATAGTCACAAAATTTTTTCAGCTTTCTCATTTAAGGCACTGGTGGTCAAAGACCTTTGGGATCATCAATAAGCAGGGACGTATCATAAATGATGCAGGTGCATTGTCCCAGTTCAGAGCCTTTTGCACCGCACTCACGGCTACTATAGGAACCGGAAATATCGTCGGCGTTTCCACCGCCATCTGTGTGGGCGGTCCCGGAGCAGTTTTCTGGATGTGGGTCGCCGCATTCTTGGGAATGATGGTAAAGTATTCGGAAAATGTCCTGGGCATCTATTTCAGACGCAGGAACTCCGAGGGTGCCTGGTCCGGAGGACCCATGTATTATCTGGAGGATGGACTGGGGTCCTTTAAGAATTGCAAGTGGCTGGGAAAACTATTGGGAATACTGTTCTGCATTTTCACGGTGCTGGCTTCCTTTGGTATCGGGAATATGGGACAGATCAACAAGATAACCATTAATTTCGGCAACACGTTTTTGTCCGGGATGGATTCCGGCGTTTTCATGGGGATGCCGAGAGAAAAGCTGATCATTGGTCTGGTGCTGATGGCAGCCGCGGCGATCATTATCCTTGGGGGATTCAGAAGACTGGCTGCGGTTTCGGAAAAGCTGGTTCCCTTTATGTGTCTGATATATGTGCTGGGATGTGTGGTGGTGATCATTATGAATTATCGTGCGCTTCCGGCTGTATTTACATCGATTTTTAAATTTGCTCTGGGCCCTGCCGCAGTAAGGGGCGGCGCTGCGGGAACGGCGGTTCAGATCGCTTTTAATACCATAAAGAACGGATGTAAGAGAGGTGTTTTCTCAAATGAGGCGGGCCTGGGATCTTCCGTTATGGCACACAGCAACAGCTGTGTGAGAGAGCCTGTGAAGCAGGGACTCTGGGGCATCACGGAGGTGTTTGTGGACACTATGGTGATCTGCACCATTACCGCCATTGTGGTGCTCAGCTCCGGGGCTATAGACCTGAAGACAGGCCTTATGGCAGAGGGTGCCAATGATGCGACATTAGTGGCTCAGGCATTCGGAAAGTGCCTGGGAAGGCCGGGGGAGTGGTTCGTGGTCCTGGCCATCACCCTTTTTGCGTTCACCACTGTAATGGGCTGGTCATATTACGGCGCAAAGGTTACGGAGTATCTGATGGGCGTCACCTGGGCGAAGATATACCGGGTAGTTTTCGTGCTTCTCATCATGTTCGGAGCAGTTATGGAATCCAGTCTGGCATGGGATATCTCCGATACCTTCAACGGCCTGATGATGATCCCCAATCTCATCGGAGTGCTGACCCAGATCCCCCTGATAATAAAACTGACCCGCAACTACGTAAACCGCCGCATCAAGGGCAAGGACGAAAAGCCCATGCTGTCCTTTAACCCGGATATACAAAAGGATGCCGAAAAGGCGGTAATGAAGGGGATGGATTGACCCACGGGGACGGAGTCAGGGGGTCATTTTCGAGAGGCAAAACAGTTCCGGCCCAAAGCATATTATTGAACAAACGAAAAAGAGAGCTGGATCTCAGCTCTCTTTTTGCTTGATAAAAGAAACGGAGTTGGAGAGATTTGAACTCTCGCGCCGATTGCTCGACCTACCGCATTTCGAGTGCGGACCCTTCAGCCACTTGGGTACAACTCCATGCTATCCACTGTATTCGGACAACAAAAGATATTTTAAACAATCTTTGTCCTTTTGACAAGATAATTTTGAAATAAAAGGCTCTCTTCGTTGAGATAAATATCCGATTATGGTAAAATATAACAGAATACGCATTTGAATCTTTATTTGATATGCGATGAATCAATTTATATAGGAGGATCAGGTATGAAGAGAATTGGTATGCTTACCAGCGGCGGTGATTGCCAGGCATTGAACGCTGCAATGCGCGGAGTCGTAAAGACCTTGTTGTTCAGTGGTGAAGACATTGAAATATATGGCTTCCAGGATGGATACAAGGGACTTATCTACTGTAATTTCCAGATGCTGACGGGGCACGATTTCTCCGGCATCCTGACAAAGGGCGGAACCATACTCGGAACCTCCCGTACTCCCTACAAACTGATAGATGAGCCCACTCCCGAGGGACTGAACAAGATCGAGGAGATGAAGCGCAATTATGCTAAGTTAAAGCTGGACTGCCTTGTTATACTGGGCGGTAACGGCACACACAAAACAGCTAACAGACTCAGCGAAGAGGGACTGAATGTCATCACTCTTCCAAAGACGATTGACAATGATCTCTGGGGCACGGATATGACCTTCGGATTCCAGAGCGCTGTTGATATAGCTACAAATGCCATTGACTGCATCCACACTACGGCTTCCTCCCACGGACGCGTATTTATAGTCGAGGTTATGGGACACAAAACAGGATGGCTGACTCTCAACGCAGGAATGGCCAGCGGTGCCGACATCATCCTCCTGCCAGAGATACCCTACGATATCAAAAAGGTTATCGAAAAGATCGAGGAGAGAGATAAAAACGGCAGCAGGTTTACCATTATCGCCGTTGCGGAAGGTGCCATCTCCAAGCAGGATGCAAAGCTTTCAAAGAAGGAATACAAAAAGAAACTGGAGAAGCGCAAGGTTTCTGTTTCATACGAAATCGCAGATGAAATATTTGCCAGAACCGGTCGAGAGGTGCGCGTTACCGTGCCCGGACACATGCAGAGAGGCGGAAGCCCCTGCCCTTATGACAGAGTGTTTGCCAGCCGTCTCGGAGCAGAGGCAGGAAAGCTCATTTTGGAGGGCAAATTCGGATTCATGGTGGGTTACAAGAACCGTGAGATCGTGCAGGTTAAGCTGGAGGACGTTGCGGGCAAGTTAAAGAATGTTGACCCCGATGCCTCCATCATCAAAGAGGCGAAACTCCTCGGAATCAGTTTCGGAGATTAGTAATATAGGCAGGTACTGAAGATGGGTTCTTACACAGCCCTTTACAGAAAATTCCGCCCCGACAATTTTGGAGATGTCAAGGGGCAGGATCATATTGTGACTACTCTGAAAAATCAGCTTGCGGCTGACAGGATCGGTCATGCATATCTTTTCACCGGCACCAGAGGTACCGGAAAGACCACGGTGGCAAAGATATTTGCGAGAGCGGTGAACTGTGAGAAACCCACGGAGAACGGACCGTGCGGTGAGTGCCCTGTGTGCAAGGCAATAACCAATGGTTCGAGCATGAATGTTATAGAGATCGATGCCGCATCCAATAATGGCGTCGACAATATACGAGAGATCATCGATCAGGTTTCCTACAGACCGACGGAGGGGAAATACAAGGTTTATATCATAGACGAGGTGCATATGCTCTCCACGGGAGCATTTAATGCTATGCTCAAAACTCTGGAGGAGCCTCCGGAATATGTGATCTTTATTCTGGCTACCACAGAGGTTCACAAGCTCCCCATCACGGTGCTTTCCCGCTGTCAGAGATACGATTTCAGGCGTATTTCCATAGACACCATCGCATCCAGATTAAAGGATCTGATGGAGCAGGAGGGCGTCAAGGTGGAGGAGAAGGCCATCCGCTACATTGCAAAGACTGCGGACGGATCCCTTCGCGATGCCTTGAGTTTGCTTGATCAGTGCATCGCATTTCACCTCGGGGAAGAACTTACCTACGATATGGCGCTGGATGTTCTGGGAGCAGTGGATACGGAAGTTTTCAGCAGACTTCTCAGAAGCTGCCTGGAAGGGGATGTCCACAGCGCTATAGAAATACTGGATGAAGTCATCACCCAGGGACGTGAACTCACTCAGTTCATAGTCGATTTCACATGGTATCTGAGAAACCTCATGCTGGTTCAGACTTCCGACGGACTGGAAGATGTAGTGGACATGTCGTCGGATAATCTGGTGCGCTTAAAAGAAGAAGCACAGATGGCGAAGCGTGAGCAGATCATTAGATTTATCCATATTTTTTCCGATCTTTCCAATCAGATCAGGTATGCCACTCAGAAGAGAGTTCTGGTGGAGATAGCTCTGATCAGACTCTGCAAGCCGGCAATGGACCAGGACAACGCAGCGATACTGGGAAGGATCGACGCAGTGGAAAAGCAGCTGGAAAATGGCGTGGTATTGGCACAGCCCGGCGATGTTGCAGCCACTCAGGCGCCAAAGCATCCGGTACAGGCACCTCCGAAGATACTTCCGAAATCCGTTCCGGAGGATGTGAAAAAGATCGTAGAGAACTGGAGACAGATCCTCGGCAATTTTTCAAACGATCTGCCCATTGCAAACGCTCTGGGCCGCGCAAAGCCGTCGCTGGATGATGCCGGAAATCTTATGATCAAATTTGAGGAAGGGGATCTGTCCTCCGAGAGGATAGCCACTGAGCCCGGCAGGAGCAAGGTGCAGCAGTGTCTTGAGGATGTGACGGGAAAAGAGATAGTATTCTCCGTGAGCGTCGCGCAGACGGAGGAGGAGTTCCATTCGGGAACCATAGATTTAAGAGATGTTATTAAAATGGAAATAGACGAGGAGGACGAATAACATGGGTAAGAGAGGCGGATTTCCCGGAGGAGGAATGCCGGGTAACTATGCAAATCTTATGAAACAGGCACAGCGTATGCAGCGCCAGATGGAGGAGAGCCAGAAAGAGCTGGAGACAAAGGAATTTGTCGGAACCGCAGGCGGCGGAGCTGTTGAAGTAAAGGTAAACGGAAGCAAGGAGATCCTGGGCATTAAGCTTGACCCCGAGATCGTGGATCCCGAGGACGTTGAGACTCTTCAGGACGCCATTGTTGCGGCTATTAACGAAGCCATGAAGAAAGCTGATGATGCCAGCGCAGAACTTATGGGCAAGATGACCGGAGGATTATCCTTTTAATGGAGCTTTACAGCGGATATATCAATAAGCTTGTGGACGAGCTGGCAGCGCTGCCGGGCATCGGTCAAAAATCCGCCCAGAGGCTGGCTTTTCATCTCATCGGTATGCCGCAGGACAAGGTGAACAGGCTTGCCAATGTGATGATGGAGGCAAAGGCCAATGTCAGATATTGCAGCAAGTGCTTCACTCTGACGGACAGCGAGATCTGTCCCATCTGCTCGAAACCAAACAGAAATCACAAGCTGATCATGGTGGTAGAAAACAGCAGGGACCTGGCTGCTTACGAAAAAACAGGTAAATTTGAGGGGGTTTATCACGTCCTTCACGGTGCGATCTCGCCCATGATAGGAATAGGCCCCGGAGATATCAAGATTAAGGAACTTGTGGAGAGATGCGCAGAGGATGTGGAGGAAGTGATACTGGCTACCAATTCCAGCCTCGAAGGTGAGACCACGGCCATGTACATCAGTAAGCTCCTTAAACCCATCGGTATCAAGGTGACCAGGATCGCCAGCGGAGTACCCGTGGGCGGAGATCTTGAATATATTGATGAGGTTACATTGTCCAGAGCGCTGGACGGCAGAATAGAAATGTAATTATAAAAACACAACGGAGGCTATTATGGCAGTTACACAGGAAGCATTTGGAAAAAGTCGTGACGGCAGGGATCTGTATACTTACACGATCTCTAATTCTAAGGGAATGAAGGCAAAGGTTACCAATCTGGGAGCCATCCTGGTGGAACTTTGGGTTCCCGATGCAAAGGGAAACACACAGGATATCGTCCTCGGATATGAGAATGCGGACAGATATTATAAGAATCCCAGTTTCTTCGGAGCAACTGTGGGACCCAGCGCAAACCGTATCGGTGATGCATCATACGAGCTCGATGGAGTGACCTATCAGCTGGATATCAACGACGGACCAAACAACCTGCACAGCCATTATGAACTGGGCTATCACAAGAGAGTATGGGATGCGGAAACTTATGATGACAGTGTCACATTTTCACTTACCGACCCCGCTACTTTAGGTTTCCCCGGAAATAAGGAGATCTCGGTTACCTACACCGTGACCGACAACAATGAACTGAAGCTTCATTATCACGGAACCAGCGATCAGCCCACTATTATCAATCTTACAAACCACACTTACTTTAATCTCGACGGCCACGACAGCGGAAGCATTATGGATCACGAGATCAAGCTTGAGTGCTCAAATTATACACCCACAGTTCCCGGATCCATTCCTACCGGCGAGATCGCACCTGTTGCGGGCACTCCCATGGATCTGACCGCTCGCAAGAGAGTCGGGGATGATATTGACAAGGATTTTGAACAGTTGAAACTTGCAGGTGGCTATGATCACAATTTCTGCATCGACGGATATGACGGAAAGCTCCGCCAGTGTGCTACTGTCTGGGCTGCAAAGAGCGGAAGGGTGATGAAGGTATACACAGACCTGCCCGGAGTTCAGTTCTATGCAGGAAACTTTATCACACCCGAGGACGGCAAGAACAAGTATCATTACGAGAAGAGGGGTGGACTCTGCCTTGAAACTCAGTACTATCCCGACACCATCCATCATGCAAATTTCCCTTCATGCGTTTTTGGAGGAGAAGAAGAGGGAGCGAGGGTTTACGATACCGTAACCGTATACGCTTTTGAGTAAAGATTATGGCACTTTTTGGAATGAATAAAGGTCAAGGATCCGAAGAACACCGGTCCTTCAAGGACAAGATCCGAATATACAGAGTACAGAATCTGTACAGGGCACTGTTGATAATAGCCATCGTTGCAGTGGTGGCTATCATTATCAGGGTTCAGTATGTGAATCATGTTTATACAGGATACACGGTTGTGTCCGAGGTGGAGCGCACCAAGGCATCTGACGCCAGCGATGTGAGACTGGGCTCCTCCATTCTCACATACAGCAAGGACGGAGCGCATTTGACCGACTCAAAGGGCACCATACCCTGGAACCAGACATACGAGATACAGGATATCACTATCGATATAGATGGCGGAGTGGTTGCCATCGGCAATTACAACGGAAGGGATGTTTATATCCTGGATGAGAAGCAACAGCTCTGCAAGATCTCCACATCCATGCCCATCAGAAATGTGTGCGTGTCGGAAAGCGGTAATTCTACTGTTGTAATTTATGATACCGATGTCACATATCTGGATACTTATGATGCAAAGGGAGAACTCCTTTACAGCGGACAGGCACATATGACCGGAAGCGGATATCCTGCGGCAATAGCGCTTTCTCCCAACGGAAAGATGCTGGCTGTTTCATATATCTATGTGGATGCAGGAACCGTCAAAACTTCCGTTGCTTTCTATAACTTTGGACCTGTGGGCGACAACTACAAGGATTACCTTGTGGGAGGCCACGATTATACCGATACCATCGTTCCGGAGGTTGGCTTCTTGAGCAATTCTACTGCGTATGCGGTGGCGGACAACCGTCTTATGTTCTATGTCGGAGACGAGCAGCCCACTCCTACGGCCGAGTATCAGCAGTATTCGGACAAGGAGATACGTTCCGTATACTCCGGAAGCGGACATTTGGGGATAGTTCTTAATTCCGACAAGGAAGATTACAAATACCGTATGGATGTGTATGATTCCAAGGGCAGCCTCACGGGGAATTTCTATTTCGATATTGATTATAATGATATCTTTTTCGAAAAAAATGATTTCGTTATATATAATGAAAGTGAGTGCCTCATCAAAACATATGAGGGCAGGACAAAATTTGAAGGAAGCTTTGACAGTACGGTAAATGTGATGATGCCTACGGAAAAGGCTTACAGATATGTTATTACCGATGATAGATCCATAAAGACCATCCAGCTGGGCTGATAAAGTCCGGCTGTTTTTTCCATCGCTTTGGAGGTATTGCATGAAGAATATTACATTAGGAAAAACCGGGATAACCACACCTCAGAATGCCTTTGGCGCGCTGCCCATACAACGGGTCGATATAGATCAGGCCGTACATCTTCTTCGCAAGGCGTATGACGGAGGAATGACTTTTTTTGACACGGCGAGGGCTTATAGTGACAGCGAGATAAAGGTGGGAAAAGCCTTTGAAGGGATGCGGGACAAGGTCTATATTGCATCAAAGACTACGGCAAAAGACCCCGAGCAGTTTTGGAAGGAACTGGATACCACGCTTACCAATCTGAAGACGGATTATCTTGATATCTATCAGCTTCATTGCGTGCCGCAGTGTTACAAGCCTGATGACGGTACCGGTATGTACGAGGCTATGGTTGAAGCCAAGCGTTTGGGAAAGATCAGACATATAGGGATCACAGCCCATAAAATAGGTATTGCGGAGGAGATAATAGAAAGCGGACTCTATGAAACGCTTCAGTTTCCATTCTGCTATCTGGCCACCGACCGTGATGTGGAATTGGTGAGATCCTGCGAAAAGGCGGGAATGGGATTTATAGCCATGAAGGGTCTTTCGGGAGGACTATTGACCAACAGTGAAGCCTGCATGGCCTTTATGAGTGAGTATAATGTTCTGCCTATCTGGGGCATCCAGAGAGATAAGGAACTTGACGAATGGCTGTCGTTTTTTGACAGAGATGTCAGGATGACTGATGAGATAAGGGTCTTTATTGAAAAAGAAAGAACGGAGCTTCTGGGAGATTTCTGCCGCGGATGCGGATATTGTGCACCCTGCACCGTGGGGATCCCTATAAACAATTGTGCGAGAATGTCTCAGCTTATCAGAAGAGCACCATCGGAAGAATTCCTGGGTGAGTTCTGGCGGGGTGAGATGATGAAGATAGAACAGTGCATTGACTGCGGCGCCTGCAAAAAGCGTTGTCCCTATGAACTTGATATCCCCACTCTTCTCAGAAAGAATCTGGCGGATTACAAGGAGATACTGGCGGGGAAAGTCAGTGTGAAGTAATTATCGTAAAAAAACAATTGGTGATTATTAACAAAGGGAGGCTCCGACGGGGTCTCCCTTTGTACAATATATTGATAAAACGGGGCTTTCAGAAACTAATAAAAAATAATTTAGAGAAATTTGAAAAAAGTTGTTGACATTTATTTTTACAGGTGGTATTCTAACAAAGCTGTCGCCGAAAAGCACAGCAAAGTTCCTTGATA
>CACXGM010000226.1 GCA_902767075.1 uncultured Lachnospiraceae bacterium | reverse complement strand
ACTCTTTATTTCAATGCCCTATACAAAGAAGCTGGTTGCAGCGGTAAAGGAAAAGCTGGGACTTGAAAAAAGAGGAGACATCAGAAAGTATTTAATTTGATAACTCATGTTACCAATTAATATATTAACCTATTTACAGGAAAAGGGAGGTTTTATGAAAAAATTAGCTGTATTTTTAATGACGGGTGTAATGGTACTGGGCCTGACCGCATGCGGAGGAGGAGACATTTCTTATGATGTTGATCCCGAGGATATCGGCCTGGAGGATTATGGCGAGGATTACGGAGAAGACGTAAACTCAGAGGATGAGAACGGGGGTGATGACGTTTACTATGAAGAGAACTCCGGAGAAGAGGATACATACGGAGAGGACGGCTTCATAACAGATGATGATCAGATTCCGGATGATGCTATCGCAGGTTATATTGATGTCTGGCAGTCAGAGATCAACCCGAATTTCTTTTACAAGTTTGATGAGTCCGGAACATGGTATACCTGGGATGATAAAAACAGGGAAGCAAACTCAAACGGTTATTATGAGTTGAAAGACGGCAATCTGGTGCTCTATGATAATGACGGTAATATTTTCGAAACCCTCATGGGCTATGATGATAACACTCTTATCGACAGCCATGATGGAAATATTTTAAGATACAGCGCCGAGAACGATCCCAGAGAAGACTATGGCAATCCTATGGAGAATACCACCTACGAGTTTGACTTCGATCACGAAGGTCCTCTTACCGATATTGTGGGAGAATGGGTATACCTGGGATATTACAACACACCTGCAAGGGAAGATTCCACCTTTGAGTTCAAGGAGGACAAAACCTATTATCATTATGACGTTAACGGAAATGTAATGGACTGGGGCACATATGAGTTTGATCCTCTTGGAGATTATTATGAGACAGACCTTTATCTGTACTCAGAATACTTTGACAAGGCCACATACAGGATCCTGATAAGCGGTGACCTGTTTATAGAAGATCCGGATCAGTATTACCTTTTCAGAGCAGAATATAAAAAATAGGTTGATATAAAAGGAGAGTTCATATTATGAAAAAGAAAACTATTTTGGCCACAGTTTTATGTGCGCTCATCATGACCGGATGCGGCGGAAATACGGAGCAGCCCTTTGTACCCGGGGAGGATTACCCTGAAGAGGTGGAAGTGGATACAGAGGAAGTGAATGGCGGAGAAAACACCGAGGATGTTTCTGCCGGGGAAACCGAAGAGGAATATCCTGATGCTGAGGATGAGGGCCTTGAGTCACAGATGCTGACTCCCGGCAATATCAGTGAACTCGCAGGTACATGGTATGAAGCTGATGTGCTTGATGCCAGAACGCTTACCATCTCCGAAGACGGAAGCTTCTCTCTTGAGTACCGCGGTGGAGGAACTCTCTACGGAAATATCACAATAGAAGAGGAAGAGACTCCCGACGGTGAGATCAATTATATCTACAGCTTCTATGACGAAGGCGGAGATATCTGGGAGTCACTTGCCATTCCCGATGAAGGGATCGGGGATGATCTGTACTTCGGACAGGGCGGTGAGCCTCACTTTGTAAGCGAAGCATCACTTGGCATAAAGGCCGGTGCTGACTTTGTTTCATCCGGCGGAGGAGCTACCGTAGATGACTTTATGGGAAACTGGCAGTGTGACAGATGCGGTATCACCATCAGTGATGTGGATGGTCAGATTCAGGTTGATATCATGTGGGGCGACAGCGCAGACGTTACAAACTGCTGGCAGTATATATGCACCTTCGATGAAGCAACCGAAACTCTGGTAAACAACGGGGACGGCGTGAAGTACATCCTCGACAGCTCCAGCGGAGAGCAGGAAATCAAGGATGAATACACTGACGGACAGGCAACCTTCACATTAAATTATGGACTTCTCTACTGGGACGAAGCAAATGAAACAGTAGAAGATGAAATGGGCTTCGAATATACAGAAGTTCAGGACTGATAAACTAAATCACAACTTACGTACTCCACGGTTTCCGTGGAGTATTTTATTTTCGTCGGAAGGGTCGATCTCATTGATCCTTCCTTTTGCGTTATAGGTGGTGAGCATACTCGTGCTGCGGGCGGGCGCTTTATGCCCTTCCTCTGAGATGAGGGAGCGGAATCCGTCCTTGTCACCGTCGGCAAGAGTTTTTCTGATCCTTTCATCCCGGGATTTTTCCAGGCTGTCTATGGAATCTGCGGGAGTATCGGCAGTGCTGAGTGCGGTAGCGCTTTCTGAGGCAGGCTTAACGAAAGGGGCGTCAGTCCGGTCTGCCCGGTCCTTGTTCATGGACTCGAGACCGTCACCTATGGGTTTTGAATCCCATAGGTTTCCGAATATCTTCTTTATGTTACGCCATAGACCGGTAAAGAATCCGGAAATACTTGACCAGAGCTTATTGGCGAATTCGGAAGTGGGATCAGGACTTTCCGCACTGGCTTCATGCAGGTTAGCACCGGCGTCTTTAAGGGCGGATTGAAAAGAATCCCCTTTCTTTGAAGTATTTGCGGTTCCTTTTTCGGGAGTTTTGTCAGAAGAGGGTTCATATATCACACCTTCCCCGGCAGCCTGCTTGTCAAAGGCAGAATTAAGCGAAAATTGACTGCCGCCGTTATCGGTCGCAGTTACTTTTCTCTGGACGGGGGTATTTGATTGGAGATTGTTGTCTATGGGGTT
>CACXGM010000225.1 GCA_902767075.1 uncultured Lachnospiraceae bacterium | reverse complement strand
TATCCAGTAGATCAGATAACCGACGCCGCAAAGAAGCAGTGTTACCACAAATCCAAGAGTCAGGATTCCGTTGGTTCCCTGTAAGAGAGGATCGCTCCTGGTCTCCTCCAGATTCTTGTCCCTGTTGATATATTTGGTCAGGCGGACATCATTTCCTTTGATCCATTCGTAGATGTCTCTCTCATCCACGCCCTCTCTTAATTCGCCCCAGATCTCATAAGGCATATCTCCGTACTTTTCACGCAGATACTCATATTGAGCCACGATAAGATAATTGCTCTCAGTGGAGATGTTTCCGTCCGGCTGCATCACAGAAGTTGTCTGTGCGTATGTGGGGAAATAATCAAAGAAATCGATTATCACACCGCTGACAGCAGTCTTTTTGCCATAGGTAAAGATCACATTGTCTCCCACCTTGAATCCCAGCTTATCTCTAAAGTCTGACGATACCAGCACACCGTTCTCCACAGGTGCAAGTTCATTTAAAAGTGTATAGTAATGCTTACCTTTATTAAGGTTCTTGTCCACATAGGTTATCTCACCGAACTGCTTGGTGTTTACGCCCATAAGGTTTGCCATAAATTTTCCGTTTGTGCCGCCGGCAACCTCAACATTATTTATGTTGTACACTCTTGTGTACGAATCAAAAATATCGGTCTTGATATACTTTTCGGAGTCGGGCTCAATATACTCTCCCGTTGCCACGCCGTTACTGTCCGTAACCGCTGTCCATACTTCCTTTAAAATGATATCACAGCCGTCCGAATACTCTGTATTCTTAACGGCATTCTCCACAATGGTACGAGCCACTGTTGAATGATACATTCCAAGTGATACGGTCATGATCAGGAAAAGCATGATAAGCTGCTGTTTGCGTCCGTTCTTGACATTTTCCATAAAGGATACAAAGCTTGCGGGCTTCCAGGCCTTCTTTCCCAAGGTGTAAATGAGCTTCAGGATAAGGGGCTGGAGTCTCAGGAACAAGAGTCCCAGACCGATTATCATAAGGGATGAAGAAAGGTAGAGAAGGGGATCCAATGCCTTTCCGTTCAAAACGCTCTGAGCCATATCCGAAGAATTTCTGTGGAAATTGTAATACCCGTAGCCGGCTACTGCTATACAGACCACATCCACAAAAAGCTTTTCCCAGAGGTTCTTTTTCTTAAGTGCCTTCTGCTGCTTCAGATTTACAATGGATACTTTACTGTGCTTGATGGCGGGCACTGTCAGGCAGATAAGCCCCAAAAGCATCGCTGCCAGCATGTAGATACCGGCCTTCTGAGTAAAGTGAACATCCAGCTTTTCTGAAAAGTCAAAGATCAGGAAGTTTCTGGTAGCACCCAGCATTCTGCTAAGGAGCATTCCCAGAGGAACGCCGCCGAGAGCGCCTCCAAGTGTAAGCACGATTCCCTGATAGAGGTACAGTCTGAATATCTGGCTTCTGGAGCTTCCTCTACTCTTGATAACAGAGATTTCGTTCCTCTCCATCTCATACATCTGCCCGGAGATCATGAGCAGGAAAGCTGCCAGCATGATAAGCACAGGAATCTGCAAAAGTGTCATGGTTGCGGAGATCCTGGATATCTTTTGTGTATAATTGGTGAGAACATCTGCGTAGGGAGCCTTCTTGATAACACTTCTGAAAGGACTCCTGCCGGTATAATACTCGGTCCAGCTCTTAAGATGCTCCACCCTTGAAGCAGTGATATCATCATACTCAAACATAGCATAATAGTAGCAGTTCATTGAGTACTTTATCGCTTTCTCGCCTGTGAACATTTCTCTGAAAAGGTCCGGATTCATCAGGCAGACATCATTGAACTCGTCATTCTTTTCCTGCCAATAGGAGCCGTCATCTTCGTTTTTCTCAAATACGCCCTTGATATAGAGCTTGATGGGGTTTCCGTCATAGTCTTTAAGATTGTCAAAGATTATGGTCTCTCCCACGAGATAACCCTGCTTTACAAAGCAGGACTGACTTATCACAACCTCGATCGCACCGTTCTCATTGTATCCGCTCTCCGAATACATTTCACCGCTGACGATCCTTGCGTGATCCTGAAGATTAGTCTTCATTCCGATCCTGACTCTAAGCTCATCCGCATCGTTTCTGTTCAGTTCGGAGTGAATACCGTTGGAAAAGAGCACATAATAATATGCGGTCTCCTTTTCCTTCACACCCAGATCTGAATAAAACTTAGATATAAACTCTTCTACCGATTTTATGGTAGCACCGTCACGCTCCTTTTTGGAGACGATACCCACGGATATCTGTGAAGGCCACTCTCCCGTTGAAGCATAAGCGTGATCAAATTCGTCATTTAACATACGGTCATATACCGCTTCCTGATAGAGCGGAAAACTTACCGCCGTGGCAACCAGCAGGATGCATCCCAAAAGCAGACTCAGGTTCATCCACTTTTTGTGCCACATTTTCTGTAACATTATTCCCAGCATACTGTCTGACCTTCTTCCACTCCTTCTACTGCCCAATAATATGAGGAATCGGATCCTCCGGTCACAAAGCTGACCATCTTCATACTTCCGTTATCCTCTTTGATCGTAACATAGTTAGATCCGCTGATCTCCGTCACCGCCGATCTGGGAATCAGGATCACATCCTTCATCTCCCTGACCTCGGCTTTAATGCTGAATCTCGCCATATTCCACCAGCCGTCGCTGCCCTTGTTTGAGCCGGCGATCTCCGCTGTGACCTCGGGATCCATCTTGATAAGCGCGTAGCCTGTAGTCAGGCTCTCGCTCAAGATCATGGGATTTGCAGTAACCACTGTTCCCGTAGCAGTCTTCTGCTGCTTGTTCTCGTCCTTGTAGCCAACCTCCACGGTGTTTCCAAAGGAAAGCTTACCATCGCGATCCTCCACCACTATGAAGCACTCCTCCTGGCTGGATACTCTGGCCACGGAATCCCCGGGATTTATGATATCTCCCGCATTGTATCTTGAAATATCGGTCACGATACCGTCTATGGGTGATACGATCTCCTTTAAGGCCGCATCGCTTCTCATCTCGGAAAGGACTTTATTCAGATCAGCCGCCTGATCCTGTAATTTCTTTATATTCTTCTGAATATCTTTGACAGTAAATTTGTCGGCACCCGCATCCTGTTTCTTTTTCAGATCGTCCTGCAGCTGCGCAATGTTTTCGTTAAGGCGCTGTATCTGGCGCGAAGTCCTGTCAGCCTCGATGGAATCGGCAACAACGTGAACCTTTGCAATAACCTGTCCCTTTTCCACCACTTCATATCTGCTGACACACATCTCGTCAAAATATGTCACGCCGTATTTAACATCATTTGTCACATAGGTCTGTGAGGGATAAAAGAAAACTCCGCTTCCTGTGAAGGTGACATTTACGCTGCCCTTCTTAAGGACTGCTTCGGATGCACCGCTCTTCATCTTGAAATCACACTTAACGGTTTCGTTTTCTTCAACTCCCGAGAGGATCTCGGTAAAGGCTCCGTCACTTGCTCCCGTACGTATATATCTTTCCTTGTAGCTCTCGCCATCAAAGACATATACGAATTCTCCCGTAGCATCCTTGCCCACTGCGGATTTGGGAACACTTAATACCTGCTCCCTGATATCGTTTACCAGCACGATGACCAGATAATCTCCCATCTTGATCTCATCATCGGGATCATCGATGGAGAAGGTACTGTAAACCTTTCCGTTCTTTTGGTTCAAAAGTTCGTATTCCTGATTGTTGATGGGATGATACTCTACCTCGTATCTCTTTCCGTCCTTGATAGCATATACTTCTTTTGCCTTATTGAATACGCTCTGGCTGATATAGCTGCTTCTGATCTCTTTGACATTCGTATTTCCCACAGCCATTCCCGTGGTATTCTTTGCAATGTAATTGCCGGGATCGAAATAGTTCAGCGCTATTACCGTACCGTCGGTGGGTGCGATGAGCTGCTTTGATTTCTTCTGATCCAAAAGTCTCTGTAGGATCTTTTTCTCATGATCGGAATCAAGCTCGTAAAGCTCCTGCTTTTCCTTTATCTGCAGTTCGTCATTGCTCATGGCCACATACGCATAACGCATCTTTCCGTCATATGCGTTATACTCATTCTGCTTCATCCACTCTTCATAAGCAGGATCGGTCTCAAGCGGCTTGGCTTCATTTAAG
>CACXGM010000224.1 GCA_902767075.1 uncultured Lachnospiraceae bacterium | reverse complement strand
ATACTTGTTACTCCATTTGATACAATAGCACAATATAATGAGAAAAAACAGTTAATATTTCTTAATCTTATGGAAACCGGATCTTAATCCTTCAAAAGTTAGTGCCTTTCATGGGCATTTTGCAAGATTTCCTTCAAATACATCTTGCGAAGGTGCCTGTTGTGACGGATCCTGTTGATCATTCCGCCGCCCTTATTGTATACCCAGTAAGCCTGGATCATGACTTCATAAATAAACGGAACCTTGTTCTTTACGGTCTTTCCGTAATATGTACCGCCGGCGGTAACATCTTTACCGTCAGTTTTGATGAACTTGATCAGATCATTATTGCTCTTGATAAATGCTCTGTCAGGGAAATCAGTGTGTGCAAGCCCTGCGCAATTTGCTCTGTGGGCATCACTTCCGCCAAAGCCGGGCAACCTGTAGGTCCTGGCGAGATAATCCGCTTTATGATTGCTGTCCGGGTCCTCACAGGCATTATAACGCTCTACAAAGTCAAACTCCTTCATAAACGTCATCTGTTTGTGCTGCTTAATAGTATTGATAAAGCTCTGATATCTGATACCGTATGGATGCGCAGGTCCCAGTATACCGCCGTGGTGATGAACAATATCGATCAGGAGTCTAACAGGCATTCCCTTTATCTCCAGGATCTTTAAAGAAATATGGTTGGGCAGGATGCAAAGAATATGTCCCGCATCCAATGTGTCATACTCAACTCCTTTAAGCACCACGAAATCCGGATATTTCTCGTCGAGCCCTGTCTTTTTATAAAACTCATAGCCACTGTAGGAATCATGATCGGATACCAGCATTCCGTCAAAGCCCTTAGAAATAAGTATTTTTATATACTCTTCGATAGGAAGTTTGGCATCTATGGACCCCTCCTTAGTATGGCAATGCATATCAAATCTCATAACACAAACGCTCCAATCCGCCCCGGGATCTACGATCCCGAAACCCTTTCGTATAAATCGTCCAGCTCGTCTATTCTGAGCTGATAATCTTCTCTTTCATAATCATTAATGGCGAAATCCCAAAAGGTCATATACCCTTCCACGATTCCAACAAGCCTGCCCCTCTCATCAAATACCGCGGTTCCGCTCATGCCCTGCTCCACGCTATGAGAAGTCTTTACACAGTTTACCGCATCATCTAAAAACTTTGAATCCAGATCCTTCACATACACCCTTTTGATAAGTGGTTCATCATTCATCCAGTGACCCGAATATGCGATCAATTCCTCCCCACGCTCGAGGGTGTCATAAATGCTTTCATCTATATAAACCTTGCGCAGCTGTACCAGTGTTTCCGCAGGTATCATGGATGTGGGGAACCTGAACATTGCGACCTCATTTTCCGAAGACAGTTGCTCATATTCCGGTGGGTCCATATAAATGGCAGATACATTGTCGTCGGAAAACATCATTTCAAATTCTCCGTCAAGCCCCTCCACCACATGGGCACAAGTCGTTATATATGTATATTCGCTGTCGATGCTGTAGATAAAACCGGATCCGGCGCTGTGTCCGTTGTATCCGAATCTGTAGATCATATTGACCAGAGTGGGCTCCACCAGATCTACCGTAGCTTCATAATCGTACTCATCCAAAGCATCTATATCAAAATATGAATATGTACAGAGAAGATCAAGTTCCTCTTCTGTCAGATAATAATCCGATGTCTCTTCATAACCAACGGTTAGTTCCGCAGTAGCCACGGTTTTTAATCCATGGGAATCCGTGGCAGTGTATTTAACCTTGTATACGCCTTCTACATTCGGATCAAAACCGCCGTCATCTATAACTATACCGTCCGAGACGTTTCCGTCCGTGTTATCTACGGCAATGATATTCTTTGAAATATCATATTCCGATCCTGCTAAAACGTTCTTATCCCTGATGCCGACAAATACAGGCGCTTCGTCGAAATTTGCCTTTATGACCTTACTGATCTCGTTACCGGATTCATCCACCGCATAAACAGTAAATGAATGTTCCCCGGGAGTATCAAAGGAAATACGGGCTAATGTGTCATCTCCTTCTAAAAAGGCCGTGCTAAAGAATTCCGAATTATCTTTTACACTATAGACCAGCTCCTCCACACTGTAGAGACGATCCGTGGCAAACCACTTATCATCCTCTTCTTCGTAGCCTGTGATCATGGGAGGAAGTGTATCTTTTACATCTATAAAGAATCCTCTTCTGGTCTCATTGCCCGAACCATCGGTTACTACCAGTACGAGCTCATATTCTTTTTGCTCCGGAAAGAAAACATATTCTTCCTCTCCGGCGTTTTCTACAGATTTTAATCTGTCATACTGATCGGAAAGCCCTTCACCCGCATAGTCTTCCGGCTTTGACAAGCTCTCCTCCAGTATTAAAGTATCATCAAGAAAAAGCTTTGCCTCATACGCTCCGGATTCATCGTATATTGCATCCGCAAAATCGCTGATGTAATAAGGCATATTCAATTCATATTGAAGAATATCATCCGATTTCGAATTAATGTCCGGGGCTTCGGTATCTTTAACCGTAATTTCATAGTAAAAAACGCTGTCTCTGTAACAGACCGTTGCCTCATACTTTCCTTCGTTATGGATATCTATCTGCGAGATATCAACCGTCGCACCCTTATGCATAAAGGAAAGGCCGGTAAGGTAATCATCAGGATCCCTGCTGATATATCTGTCTCCCAGTTCCACAACGGACTGCTTAAAAGAAGGCACCACTCTAAAACAGAAAAACCAAGTGAGAAAATAGATAAGCAACAAAAATACCACGCCAAATACGGTAGCAAGTACCCAAGCCGTATTGTTGCCGCGTCCATTCCCCTGATCTAATGTTTTTGAAGAACCATCTTCCATATTTGTTAATTATAACACATTATTCCTATAAGGCATATCCCCTTAGCGCGTCCGTTATTGATTGATTCTATCACTTTTGACACGCTTTTTTCAGGCTTAGACAAATATCCGTTACAGTATACATTATGTGCGGTAAAAAGGCCGTTCTTCTTTGTAATACAAATATGATGAACACTTTTGGTGATATCCGAGCCATCCATATATGCAGTGAGTATCAGCACGTCATATTCCGCTCCCAAGCGATCAAAATCAGATGCTTTATATGCGATCCCGGTCCTGTAGCCTCTGCGGTCAAAGTACTTCTTTATGGGCAAGGGAGCTGTACCGAGATTTCCCGAAAAGACGATACCTGTTTTTTCAAATTCACGGATCAGATCAAGGAAAGCTTCGCTTGCAACCTTAACGCTCACATCCTCCGATGTGCAGTTTTCAGATGCAGATCTATCAAAGAGTGAACCACTCCACTCACATATCCTTCCCATGGAGTGCAACGCATTGTAGGTTGCAATAACCCCGCAGCCGGCATACCATATGGACTTTCCACCATAGGGCACATCCTTGTATGAGTCCTGATCCTCTATAAAGCCGCCGGTTTTATCGAAACTTGCAAAGTGCCTGCTGATACTCTCAAGCATAGCATCGCGCCCTATTTTGTTTTTCCTGTTAAAGGGCTTTCCCACAGTCTTTGCAAAACTGAGGAAACCGACCACCACTTTATTATTTACTCTCTTTGGAATAAAGGACTTCATCAATTGCCCTCCGGCTCCGAACCGAATACAAGGACTCCTTCTTCATATACTGCCAGCTTATCCGCTGTTATCAGACTGTTATTCTGCAAGCCCTCAAAAGAATAATCATTGCTGTTATCCCAGGTACCCTTTGTATTTCTCATGCGGAACTGAACTTCCTTTTTAAAGCTTTCCTGACCGCCGGGATAAACCGCATTATCGGCAAACTTTATCGACATATAGTAGATATGATTCTCTTCATCAAAGGGCTGTAATCCGTTTGTCTGAGCATCCTGAATATAATTGGTATTCACCTCAATATCGCTGACACTTCCGCCGGCATCATAAACTTCTGACAGGTCAATGAAATATCTGAGTTCCAGATCCTTTGCGCACCTTGCAGGCCATGCGGATTCATTGTATACATATGCTTTGATCTCCACAAAGTCCTGACCGTTAACATTGATCATAGCTTCTGAAAAGATCTCGTTTTCAGGCTCTTCCACCGCTCCAAGATTAATGATGGTCTGACCTTTATACTTGCTGTATAGCTTTGCCAAAAGGCCGGTAAATCCGGCATTATAATCACATGCAACTTCGTTTTTGTTGAAATCAGAAACCGTATCAGTGTAATTATCGCCTGCATCCGGTCCGCCAACAAGAGCGCCAACAAGCACATGCCTATGCTCCGAAGGAGTATTCATATCATTTACATATGAGCCCTGGGCAGTTCTGTGATGAGGGTGTTCCGGAGGATTCTCGCCAAAGCCGCATACATAGGATCTTCCGCTTGATCCAAGAGCATAATCAGCCTGTGAAACAGCAAAATTCCAATATGTTTCCTTTTTATCTTTGGGACAATTCTTACTCTCACTGTAGACAGCAGCCACAAAGCCGGTCGTGGTGGCGTAACGAAGAGATCCCCAGTTATCCAGAAATGCCAGCCCCTTTGGACTATAATTTATCTTTTGACCGTTATTCCCGGTGGTCCAGAATCCAATATGCTGCTCTATGAAATCTGTATATGTCTTATCACCGGTGATGTCAGCAAGCAAAAGCGCCGCTCCAACACTCACATCATCCCAGCATAGAGCCCAGTTCGGATTAAGATTAATGGACGCGAAAGCTTTCTTTGCCTTGTCCAGATAGTCTTTATCATTGGTAGCAAGATAAAGCCATGCACCTGCAAATGCCAGTTCATCATTATATCCACTGTGGGACTGATAGAATCCGTTAGCTGCAGTATAGCCCTGATCACTCTTGTATTTATCCGCAAAATCGTAAAGACTCTCCGCATGCTCTAAAAGCGTCTTGCTATAGCTTTTATCCTCATCCTTGAATATGATGCTTGCCGCAGCAAGAGCCGCTGCAGTCTCGCCTGTGACGCAGGATCCGGGGTTCTGAGCCGTCACCTTATATGAAGGGCGTGTCATCTTTGTCTCCACCACTTCGGCAGGTCCCCAGAATGAATGATCCGCACCTGGATCCCCCACCTGATAGTAATATACTTCATCCTCCGGATGGCACTTGATAAAATAGTCATTTACAAAGCGGATGTTTTCGAGGGCGAAATCTTTCTGCCCACTTTCCTCATATGCATCCGGATCTTCATACATTGACCATGCCAGCATTGTGGCGGTATATGCCATAGGGAGGTTAAACTTCACATTATCTCCTGCGTCAAACCATCCGCCGGTCAGATCCAGGCCATTATCCGCACCGTCATTTAAGCAGGAATCCCCACGCCAGTTTGAGCGGGTTTCTGCCGGGAGCTTTCCCGAACGCTGGAGCTCATAGAAAAGAATGGACTTCTGGAGCGCCTCACCATAATTGAAATTACCGGTGCCCTTGGTACCTTCGTATCCATCACCGGTTAAAGAGAGGTTTGCTATTTCGGGCCTGAGACCAGCGCTTGGATTAGCGGCAACGCCGGATGTATTGTTATTCGACGAATTAACAGCGCTATTCTCTGAATTATCTGTAGAATCTAGTTCTTCAACGGACTGATTCTGATCGTCCTGCGTCTCAGTGCTATTTGTTTCCTGAGATTCGTCGTTTGAATTCTCAGAATTGTCCGGTAACCCTGCGTTATCTTCAAGCGATTCTATATCATCTGAAGTTTCGGAATGATTCTCCTCATTCAATTCAGCGACAACTGCTTCATCGGTTTTGTTTGTATTTTTATCCGGATTAACAACACCTCTGCTTATACCGGTAGAATTCAGTTTTAGCAGCAAAAATACCACTGCACCAATAAGCAGCAAATACCCGCTCACAATGAGAATAATCGCAGGAAGGAGCTTTTTCATCTTTTCATTCATATTCTCTACCCCTCGGTTAGATCATCGTTTCTTATTCTTTTTTTCGGTTTCGTAAATGCTGTCAACGTATCCTAAGACTCTTTTAACCTGTGCATCGGGTAACTGCTTAGTCTTGATGACAAGCTCGTACATATCTGTCCCCTTAGATACTGCCAGATAATCCACCGGCTCAATAGCAGTCTTGTTATCGCCCTCATCACTCAGCAGTTCGTATGGAGAAACTTCCAGGAACTCACAGATCTTGAGAATCTTGTCAGATGCAGGGTTGTTCTTTTTCGTCTTCCAGTCACTGATCGTGCTCTGAGAGATACCTGTAGCCTCTGAAAACTCCTTCTGGCTAATGCCCTTCTCTTTAAGTAACTTTAATACTTTTTCACTGATGATCATCTATTCTCTCCTATATTTCTTCAAACTGGTGTATGAAATACATCAGGATAAGAAGAAAGCCGCCACTGATCGCAACAGTGACGGCAGTGCTACT